>NZ_JAMYLQ010000021.1:0-125229 GCF_040318115.1 Mesorhizobium sp. M1312
ACGTTGCCGGTGGCGATGGCGCCCTCGGCCACGCTGTTGGTGTCGGCGTTCGCCGTCGGCACGTCGTCGACGACGTCGATGGTGAGTGTATCGTTGGCGCTCTGCCCGTCCTGGTCGGTCAGCACCACTGCAAAGTTCTCGAACAGGCTGTTCTCACCGAGGGCGGTGGGATGTGCCTCGTTGTCGAGGAGCGTGTAGGTGTAGCTCACCTGACCTGTCGCGGCATCGTAGGCCGTCACAGCCAGCGTGTTGCCCTCCGGCGTCGTGAACGAGCCCGCCGTGAACACGCCATTGGTGATGAAGGCCTGACCACCAATCGTCAGCGAGGCAATGCCGTCGGGCGAGGAGATGGTGAAGGTGCCCGTACCGGTCTCGGCCGTGCTTGACGGGTTCGACCCGGGCCCGCCCGGCGTCCCGACATTTAACGCCTCTTCATTCACCGTCACGTCGCCGCCACGGGCCTCGGGCGTCAGGTCGCTGATCACCGGCGGTGCATCGCCGATCGAGATTGTCAGTGTCGTGTGCGACAGGTCGCCGTCGCCATCCTTGATGGTGTAGGTGAACACGTCGTCGACGCCGCCGGGCGTGCCGGCATCGCGCGCATAGCTGTAGGTGCCGTCCGCGTTCAGCGTCAGCTTGCCGTAAGTCCCCTGGATCTGCACGCCAAGCGTACCAGCGTCGTCCAGATCGGAATTCGTCGTGCCGCCCGTGACGCCGACCACGGTCGCACCATCGGCGCCCTGCGTGTCGGCCGCCCCGTCAGTCACGTTGACGTCAAGGCCGTCTGTCCCGCCAGCAAGCACATTACCCGTCGCGGGGCCGAACTGACCCGCCGCGATGCTGTCCGTGTCGGCAATCGCCGTCGGCGCGTCGTCGACGATGTTGATGGCCAGGTTGCCTGGCGCTGCCGGATCGCCGTCGGCGTCCGTCACCGCGACCGGGAGGTTTACGCTGGTGGTGTCTCCGGAGGTGTTGTCGATGAGAGTATAGGAATAGCTGATCGTGCCGAGGCCGGTCGCGGGATCATAGACATAGCTCGCTGTCAGCGAGCCGGTCGCGTCGGTGAAGGTCTGGGGCACACCGGTCAGCACATGGCCGCCCAGCGAGACTTCCGACACGCCGTCCGGCGAACTGAAGCCGATCGTGCCGGAGGTCGTCTCCGAGGTCGCAGGCTCGTTCGAGCCTTGTGACTCGCCGCTGCGTGCCGGCAGGCCAGCCTCATAGACCGTGGTCGAGGCCACAGGATCAATCGAAGGGGTAGAGTCTTTCTCCCTGACGCCAATCGTCAGTTCCCGCGGCTCCAAACGGCCAAACTGCAAGGCCGTCGGCGGCAGCAACGCCGACAGATCGAATCCATTGCCGATCCCGCCGACCGGAACCGCGAAGTTTCCGCCGGCGCTGCCTGGCGTCCCGTTTCCCGGCCCCGCCGAGATCGAGCCGTCGGCGCCGAAGGCAATGTCGACATGGCTAGCTTCAAGCGCCGCCAGCAAGGCGACGCGCGGCACCTCAATGTCGCCGAGAATAAAGGTCGGCACGTTCAGGGCACCGTCCTTGATGACGACCACCGAGCCGTCTGGCTGTTCGAGCAGAAGGTGGCGGCCATCGACTCGGATATTGTCGATGGCGACGTTGGCCGGAAATCTCACGGTGTTGCTGGCGTCGGCTACATATTCATGCGGCGCCGCAGCCGCTGGTGCATTGGCCGCTGCCGGCGCTTCCGTTTGCACTGGTGCGCCGTTGCCCACATCCGCCGGCACCGGCTCGGCTGCTGCCGGTTGCTCGGTCGAGTCTGCTTGCGCGACCTGGATTCCTGCCGCCGATGCCAGGGCGCTGTGTTCATTAGAAGCAGAATGTTCGTCCGAAGAACCTGAAACATTGTCCAATTCGGTAATTGTCGCCATAGCTGAAACCCCTCCGGTATTTCTCTGGAAGAGACAGCGGTCACCTCGGCTTTGCAACAGTCTCGTAATCTATTCCATATATCCTAATATGCATCTGCCACTATTTTTTACGCATGGTAAACCACATTTATATAACCCAATATATGTTGGGGCCGCAAGCCGATTTGTTGGCAACGCTTACGACAATGACGCGAAACAATAAGCATAAATATATATAAAATTTTGTACAAAACAGACGAAGCCCTTTGCGACAATGTTATCTACCTTCCTTTCCAATAATTTGAGACAAGATTGGTAGCGTCCACAGTCAAAGGTGGGCGTTATGAAAAAAGAAAAGGCTGGCCTGGCAACCGGGCTCAAAATGCTTTTGCTGGCGGTCGGCCTTGTCGGCCTGTCGCAGCCAGCACTCGCGAATGCCATTGTGGCGGATGTCGCTGCGGGCGGCGCGCTGGAAAAGGTGCAGGCGCCGCCATGCCTCGGCGGCGTTTCGCTGGCGAGATTTCAGCCTTGGCGGCCTGCTGGAACTTACCGCACAGATGTGTTTCCCGGCAGCTACGGGCCAGCTGTTGCTTATAACGGGGAGGCTCTTTCGACGTCGCGAGGCGATGCCGGCATAGATCCTGTGCAGACGGCGGCGATAATCCCCGGTGTGTTCGGATCGGTTGCCTTGTCCATGCGCAACTCTCCCGTCTCGGCGCGCTGGGCACCTGTCTACAGGGCCATCGCCGGCTGCTCTGCAAGCAGTGCGTGCGAGCGCAAGAGCGCTGCTTTTGCCGAGATCGTTAACGCTGTCAAAGACCGGCGATTCAGCGACAAGCTGTCCTTCGTCAACAGCAGCATAAACCGTGCAATTGCCTACAAGAAAGACAGTGCAGTTTACAGCAGGCTCGACTATTGGGCGAAGCCTTCGGAAATCCTCGAGCGGCGGGCTGGCGACTGTGAGGATTTTGCCATCCTCAAGATGGCGGCTCTGCTGCGGGCCGGCATCCCGGCGCAGAGCATGTCGCTCGTTGTTCTCCAGGATCGCCGCAGAAAATTCTTTCATGCCGTGCTGTCGGTGAGTACGGGTAGCGGCACATTCATCCTCGACAGTCTCAACAACACTGTTTTGAAAGACAGCGATCTCCCTGACTATCTGCCGCTGTATTCCTTCAGCACTGACCGGGCGTGGATCCATGGCGCAAAACCAGGAGGCGCGCAAATAGCAGACATCAAAGGCGCTTTCCCAACGGTTGCTCCTGGCGAAGGTTCGGAGCCGGATATATTCCACTGAAAATTACGCGAAGCATCGTCACCCAGGATTGAGCTGCACTGCCTGGAGCGGCAGCTCTAAAGCGCGTCGCATTTGAACGGATTCATGCGACGCGCTTTAAGTTCTTGTTTTTACGCATGTCGTTATCGCAAAACCGCTGCGCACCCTCGGGTCAAGCCCCGGGTCAAGCCCAAGGGCAAGCTTTTGCGCGACATGCATCAGCCGTTGACGAACGCCATCAGCAGCTCCATTTCGGGTACGGGCGCCCGCACTGCATTCAATTGACCTCGATACCGACGTTCGCCGGCGCCGATGACGAAGCCGCTGGCGATCGGAACTTCGCCATTGGCATCGAGTCGGGCAAAAATGTCAGCGACATTGAGATCCAGCGCCAGCTTGAGATCTTGTCGGGCATCATTGTTTGGTCCGGTCGGCAACTGACGCTTGACCAGTTGCTGGAACGGAGCATTGAAAGTCAGGATCTTCTTCGATGACGCCAAGGCAAAAGCGGGCGAGGGGCAGGCAACCAATATGGCATTGATCGTTCTGATCGATGCAAGCTTTCGTAGGATCAGGTTTTCATCCGCCAGCCCGAGTATGCAGGCCACCCGTATCGCCGACGTCAGATTACCAGTCTTGGTTTGATTTTTGGCGATCTCGTCGATCAGCATGCCGATCGTGCATTTCCTATTTTCAGCCATCTGCTTCAGCGACATCCAGAAAGCCTTTTCCAGACGAATGCCGCGGCGTATGCCGCCACGCGCGACAACCCGGAACTCCAGCCCGAAATCCTCTCTGGTGATCGGCAGAAGCAACCGATCATCGGTGGTGGGAGGAGAGTTGGCGCTAGCGCTCACTCATGGCCTCCTGACGCGCCTTGTTGATCGGCTTCAAAAGGTAACTGAGGATCGTCTTGCGTCCTGTCTTGATGTCGACTGAACAGATCATGCCGGGGATGATCGAATAGGCCTTGCCGTCCCTTTCGAGGGTCGACTTGTCCGTCGCGACACGCACCTGGTAAAAGGGCTCACCCGTTTTCTCGTCGACCAGGCTGTCGGCGGTGATGTTGGAGACCTTGCCTTCGATGCCGCCGAAGATCGAGAAGTCATAAGCGGTGACTTTTATCAGCGCCTCCTGGTCGGGACGAATGAAAGCGACATCGCGTGGCGAGACGCGCGCTTCGATCAGCAAGGTTTCGGAGGTGGGCACGATGCCTGCCACAACCGAGCCAGGCTGCACGAAGGCGCCAACCGTGTTTAGCTCCAGTGTATTGACGATGCCGTCCACCGGCGAACGGATATCGGTGCGCGCTACCTTGTCGGTGGCCCCACGAATGGTTTCGTCCACGACCGAAAGCTCTGCCAGCGCCTGCGTCAGTTCATCCAGTGCTTCCTGCTGCAGCTGGAGGCCAAGCTCCTCGACCTGGAGTTGGGCTTCGGTGATCGTTGACCTGATCTTCTTGACTGTCTCGCCGGACAGGTTCAGCTGACCATTGAGTTCGGTCTGCTCCCGTTCAACCCGGATTTGCTCTGTCCTGGCCATCAGCCCCTTTTTGACCATTGATCCAACCAGTTTTGCCTCTTGGTCACTAACGGCCAGATTCCTGGTGAGGCGGTCGGAATTGGCGGCTGCTTCGTCCAGTTCCTTCTCGCGCTGGTCGAGGCGCGATTTGAGAACCGACAATTTATTGTCGAAGTTTTCGCGCCGGGCTGTGAGAAGCTTTTGTTCATTCTCGCAGATTTGCGGAGCGATCGACTGAATGTCGGCCGGGCACGGAAAAGGCCCTGCGAGATTGCCGCTTTGTTCGTATTTGAGCCTTGCGATCCGCACTTCAAGCGCGCGAGACTTGGCCTGCTGCTCGCCAAGGCTGGACGTATTCAGCGTGTTGTCGAGGCGAATGATCAGGTCGTTTTTCCTGACGACCTGCCCAATCTTGACGGCGATTTCTTGGACGACGCCGGCTTCGCTGGCCTGTATGATTTGGGTCTTGGACGCCGGGATGACCTTGCCGTCGCCGCGTGCGATTTCGTCGACTTCGGCAAAAGCTGCCCAAGCAACAAAAACGACGAAGAGCGCTCCTATGATGAATATGGACGCCGACGCGAAAAGCGGCGGACGATCTTCTTTGGCAAGCATTTCCTTACGCCCCATTATATTGAACTCGCTCAATATAATCTATTTTTTATCAGCCACTTTTCTGCAGTGCCTTTACGACCTGTTCCTTTGGCCCGTCTGCAACTATCCTGCCTTGTTCGACAACGATAAGCCGATCCGCCAGCTCAAGCATGCTGTAGCGGTGGGTTGACACGATCAGCGTCGTTTTTTCATCGAAGGCCACTTTGAGCTGTTTGATCAACTGTCTTTCCGAGGCGAGATCCATTGAGCCTGACGGCTCGTCCAGGAAGACGATTTTCGGCTTGGTCAGCAGCAGGCGCGCAATTGCCACCGTCTGTCGCTGCCCCCCCGAGAGATTGGTACCCCGCTCGCCGACATTCATGTCATAGCCGCGCGGGTGGCGAGAGACGAACTCGTCGACGCCGGCGGCCTTTGCGGCGTCGATGATTTCCTCATCGGTCGCCTCGGGGCACGCCATCAGGAGATTTTCCTTGATGGTGCCTGAAAACAGATCGCCGGCCTGGGCGACGATTCCTACCGCAGCGCGAACCTCCGACGGGTGGTATTGGCGGATGTCGATGCCGTCGAGCAAAAGCTCTCCCGAGGTCGGAAGAAAAAGCCTGCCGATCAGGCGACCCATCGTTGTCTTGCCGGACCCTATGCGGCCGATGATGCCGATCCGTTCTCCCGGTTTGACCGAAAAATTGAGGCCGGTCAGAACCTCGTTTTCCGAACCGGGATAGACGAACCCGACATTCCTGAACACCATCGCACCGTTGCGGATGGGGCGGTTGACGAAGCCCACCGTGTCCGGCCGGTCTTCCGGTTGAGCCATGATCGAATTGACGATTCTCAACGAGAGCATGGCTTGCCGCAGTCTCGAAAGCGTGATGGCGATCTGGCCAAGTGGAGCAACCGCGCGGCTCGCCAGCATGACCGTGCCTATTATTGCTCCCGTAGAAATATGGCCTTCCGAGAAGGCATACGCGCCGGCTACGACCAGGGCGACGGTCACAAGCTGCTGTATGGCCTGGGTGATGTTGCCGGCGGCGGCCGAAAGCTGCTTGATCTTTTCCGACGTATTGGCAGCGTTCTTGGAGTGCTCACCCCATTTCCGCAGCAGATACGCTTCGGCCCGCAGCGATTTGATCGTCTCCAGCGTCGAAATGGATTCGACCAGCAAGGCCTGGCGCTGAGAAGCTTCATTCATCGAGGCGGCGACTCGCTTGCCGATACGTCGCTGCGTAATCAGCCCGACGATGACCGACGCCACGAAGGCCAATGCCGGTATCACCACCAGCCAGCCGCCTATCGCATAGATGACCAGAAGAAAGACGAACACAAAAGCCGTATCGATAAAGACGCTGATGGTATTGGAGGTGAAGAACTCCCTCACGAACTCATATTGGGTCACGCGATTTGCGTATTCACCGGTCGAGCCAGGGCGCGCTGACAGAGACGAGTTGAGGACTTTTTCGAACAGAAGATATGATATTCGCAGATCTGCTTTGCGCCCGGCATAGTCGATGAGAGACGCCCTGGCGGTCTTCAAAAGCAGATCGAACAAAATGACGGCGCCGATGCCGATTGCCAGAACCCACAGCGTTGATGTCGCCTTGTTCGGCAGGATTCTGTCGTAGACGTTCATGGTGAAGATCGGCGAGGCGATGGCCAGCAGATTGATGAATATCGCCGACAGGACCACTTTCGAATAGGTGCGCCAGAAGGCGCCCATCGTTCCCGTCAGCCAGTGACGCCTTTCTATCTTCGCCGCCGAACCGACCTTCATTCCTTCGGCGGCATTGGCATAGGTTATCGAAAAGGATACGCCGCCACTGATGAAACCGGCGGCAAGCTCGGCTTTGGCGATGATCGTGCGGCCATCTTCCTGCGGGGCGGTCGCATATGCGCCGTCTTGCATCTCCGCCAGCAGGGCAACAGGCAACTGGCTGACGCGAAAGAGAATGGCGGGAAGATCGACACGACCGCGCAGAAAATCCCGGTGGCTGAATTCCTGGACCTCCAGACCGATCCGTTCGGCAAGATGCCTGATGTCCTCCACCTCTATTCGCGTCTCTGAAAGCGGAACCCCGGCGAACAGGACGGTTTCGGCGCTCGGTCTGCCGAGATATCCGGCAACAGCCGAAAAGCAGGCCTTGAATGCCTCTTTAGGGGAGAGGATGTTGGGTTTCTGATTCACGATCTGCCCGCAAGGACTCTCGATCGATCCTTAAACCGAGCTACTTTTTCCTGACCGGGGCGAGGATGTCGAAAGGCAGATCATTTTTCTGTTCCGACGGGGTGCGCGCATAGGTTTCGGTGTCAGCAGTCTCCGGCGTTGCAAACTCGGTCCTGGCATAAGCCGCCGCCTGTTTTGCCGGCTGAAGGTTCATCGTTTTCAGCAACTGCCCGGTCGCCGCCAACAGCCGATACTCGGCGAACAGCGATGCGTAGGAGGCAGTATCCGCCAGCGTTGCTGTGTTGAACCGCGTATTTTGCGCATCAAGCACGTCGAGCAGCGACCGCTGTCCGACCTTGAATTGTTCGCGATAGGAGACGACGAGTTTTGCGCTCTCGGAAGCCTGCAGCCGCAGAGTTTTTGCGAGGTCGGCTTGCCGGAAGCGGCGATCCCATGAGGTGCGGACCGCTTCCTCGATCTCCCGCAAGACCTGATGCAATCCGAGTCGCTGTTCGCTGGTGCGGCGGATCTGTTCTTGTTCGTTGGCCTTGTCGATACCTCCGCGATAGAGGTTCCAGCGCAGCACGAGCCGCGCTTGCAGGTCGCTGGCGTCGCCGTCATCGCCATCAACATCATATCCGGCCCGCGCACGGCCTTCGGCGACAATAGCGGGTCCGAATTTGGCCCGGGCTGCATCCACCAGTGAAGCAGCGGCGTCGATATCGCTGTTGGCCATGTGAACGCGCGGATTGTTCTCGCGCGCCAGTCCCAGCGCCTCGTCAAGCGACCTTGGCAGCGCGCCGCCAACACTGCCTGGCCTTGTGGCGTTGGTCAGCGGCTTGCCGACGGTCTTGAAGAATCGTATTTTGGCCTGCTCCAGCTCTTCGGAGGCTTCCTGCAAGCGTGCCTTGGCTGCTAAAAGCCGCTCCTGGGCTTGTTGGCCGTCGGCATCGTTCAGCGCACCACCCGCGATGCCTTGCCGGATATCTCCGAGAATCCCCTGATGGAAGCCCAGGTTCTTTTTCGCCTCTGAAACGATCGAGGCCTGCAGCATGTATTCAAGATAATCCTGGACGACAGAGAGCCCGATGAATTCAGATCGCTCCAGAACTCTGAAAGAAGCCCCATCGACCCGCGACGCCTGATGGTTCAGTTCGGCCCGTCGTGCTCCACTGTCGTAGAGCGTTTGCGATATCACGACACCCGCTTCCGCCGGATAGAGCCCGTCCTCCTCTATGGAGAGCGCTCGTCGGGACGAATTGTCGAGGCGGCGGGCTCCCGCGGATGCCTCGAGATCGATGCTGGGAAGATAGAGCCCTTTCGCTTGACGCAGTTCGAATTCGATTGCTTCGCGGTTTTCGACCGCTTGGCCGATCTCCGGATTGGACTCGACGGCCACGGCCATCGCTTCCTTGAGCGTGAGGGCACTAGCGCTCCCGCAAGCCAGCATCGAAAATGTGAAGAGCAGGCCAAGGCGCTTGCCAATGGCCACTTTGATTGTCGTATTCATGGTCTACCCCACCCACGCTTCTGCCTGGTACTTTTTGTATGGCCAAGCCTTCTCACCGAAGCTTTGACAAGTTATCCGATAAATTCTTCGAATACGTGAGTGTTTATTGATTTAGCACCGGCTTTAAATAGGGTCTGGGCCATAAAGTTTCGGGGATGTAGCAAAAATGGCACATAAACGGGCGGCTCGCCACGGTTGTGGGCTGCGCCGATGATCAATGTTGCTCGCCGCGACTCCTCGGGGGCTTGGCGCAAAAGCGCCTCTGTTCGGGAAGGACGCGCCTTCCATTAAGCTTCGCGCAATCTTTGCAGTCCATTCTGCTTGTCGATTGGCGAGGGAACATGACGCGCAAGCCGCTACTGCTTTTTGCCTTCCCGGCTCTCATTCTTCTCATTCTTGCAGGCGGGCGAGCAGCGACGTTCCTGCTGGGAACCTATCCGGCCAGCCCCACCCTGTGGCGGATCTGGCTTGAACTGCGCCCATTGTCGTTGATGTTCTGGCAGCAGGTCGACCTCTATCTCAGCGGTTCAATGGCCCCTGATGCCGCCATCCTGACCGCCGCATCGATCCTCTGCTGGATGGCTTGCCGGACGCGAAAATCGGCCGCGTTCTTCTTCCTTGCCAACCACGCCGCTCTGCTTTTCGCCGGGTTGATGATGGCTTCCAGCAGCCATTCTGAAACAGCGAGCACGATTGCGGCATTCACCGCGCCGAGCGGTCATCCGTTCTCGCTGATCCTCGATTTCACATGGCAAAACAGCCTGGTGCTGTTTCTGGGCACTGCAGCCTGCGCCTACTGTCATGTTGCGTTTCTCGGCGAAGCGCGACAGCGTTCCCGGGCGCTCGCCATACGGCTTATTGCTGTGCAGCGGGATCTCTAATGCATGTCGCGCAAAAGTGCGCAGCGGTTTTGCGATAACGACATGCATAAGAACAGGAACTTAAAGCGCGTCGCATGAATCCATTCAAACGCGACGCGATTTAGGACCCAGGGCACGCCGTGGTTTTCACGAAATGGGCCTTCACGTAGCCGTCCAGGCTGACTGACGGCAAGGGATAGTAGGTGACCGGGCACCATTGCCGCTTTCGGTGCGCCCCGGCCGGCCGGCATGGGCCTGTGGCCACGAGGATGCCGTTGTGATCAGAAGCGATTGCGCCCGTAGCCCTGGAGAGGTGGCTTGGCTGCGATCGGATATAGAGAACATCCCAAAAGTCGACATTGACAACACGGTAGCAGGTCGCAGCCGTCGCGCTCCCGATCGGCATTGCCAACAAGACGACGGCAGCTCTGCACAAAGCTGAACGCAAAAACCCGTCTCTCGATGTCTGTCGCTTCTAGTTGATTTTCTTGTAGTGGACCTTGCCGTCAGGCTGCACTATGCGCTGGTAGGACGAGTTTGGAGGAGGGGGCGCCGCCGCGACCCTCTTTTTGGGCGGGCGCGGCGCTTCGATGATACTGGGTTCGGTTGCTTCTTCGAGATCGGCGGCTGCTTCCGCCATGGTGCTGGTCGTGATCACGGAAGGCTCCGCGATGCTCGACATGTCGTCGTCACTGTCCAGGGGCAGCACCTGTTCAAGCCGGGCAATACTGCCTTTGACTTCGTTGAAGCTGCCCTGCAGTTGACTGTCCAGTTTTTCAAACCGGCTTTGGAAGCCGTTGTTGACCGTATCAAGCCGGGCTGCGATCCGTTGCTCGAACGATCCGAGCTGTTCCAACCGCCGTTCGACAAGACGCAGATCGTTGATGCCGCGGTAGAAATAGATCGCGGCCGTTATGTTCACCGCCGTGATCAGCAAGGCGCCGGCGGCGACAACGCCGATCATCCTTGCATTGCTCGGTTTCCCCACTGCAGCTTGCTCTTCAGTGTGGGTTGCCGGCCCAATGTCGATTGCCGGGATATCCGGGTCGCTGATCATCGTCATTGGACCACCACCTTTGCGCCGACCGGGACGCGCTTGAAGAGATCGATCACATCAGTGTTGGTAAGACGGAAACATCCCGATGTTCCGTCGAAGCCGATGCCCTTGGGATCGTTGGTGCCGTGGATGCGGTAGAGCGTGTCGCGCCCGTCCCGCAGCAGATAGAGTGCCCTGGCGCCGAGCGGATTGTAGGGACCGGCGGGCACCATTTCCGGCAGCTCCGGCTGGCGGGCGCGCATTTCCCTGGGCGGGCGCCATTCCGGCCATTCCGTTTTCGCTCCCACCTTGACGATGCCGGTCCAGCCAAAGCCGTCGCGTCCGACGCTGATCTGGTAGCGCAGCGCATGGCCCTGCCGGGTTACCAGATAGAGCGCCTTCTCGTCCTTGCGGATGATGATCGTGCCGGGCTGTTCCACGGTTTGGAGAGCAACCGCCTTGCGCAGGCTGGGGCCCATTGCCGGCAGCGGCGGCCGATCCGACAACGCGGATCGGGCTTGGGCGAATTCTCCTGCCGGCATCCCCACGGCCAGGCCGATGATGCAGGCGCCGGCAAGCCTCGGGACGATGCGGTATCTACCGGGCTGCGACATCGAGCCGCTCTTTGAACATCCGCTTCAGGTCCTTGTTGAAGCGCGCCCGCCCGTCCACTTCGGAAGGCAGGATGGCCCGGTTCAGCGCGTCGGTCAGCAGCGCATTGTCCAGGCCGACCGACTTGATGTGCGGCGCCTTGAAGATCTTCTCGAGTTCGCTGCGCGAAAAGTGGTTGCCGAACCATTTGCGCTTATGCTTGTTGGCGACCAGCGTGATGCTCACCGAATTGCCGCGCAGCTCGCGGATCTTCGTGTAGAGCCGCTTGCCTTGCCGCAGCGAGGCGACGTTGAGCTCGAAGACGATGAAGATCTCGTCGCTCGTCGAAAGCACGGAATTCTGCCAGGGGGTTTCGATATTCGGCAGGTCGATGACGATGTCGTCGAACCGGTAGGCGACGAGGTCCAGCAGCCGGAACACGAAATCGGCGCCCTGCGGCTCAAACGGCAGCTGCGGCCTCTCGAACGAATAGAGGGTCAGGCCGGACGGACGCGAAAGCTTGATGACGTCCATCAGTTCGACATCGAGCCTTTCCGGCTGGCCGATGATGCCGGCCAGGTCGAACTGGTTGAACAGGTTGAGATAGGCGCCGCAATTGGCGCTCTGGAAATCGAGGTCGACGAGGCAGGTCGAAGCCGCACGTTCGGTGGATTTCGACGCAAGGAACTCCGCCGCCGACAGAGCCATCGTCGTGGCGCCGGCGCCGCCGCTGGCGCTGATGAAAGTGATGATGCGGCTCTTGGTGCCCTGGTTGCCGGTGTCGTGGAAGGTGACCGCGTTCAGCAGCTCCTTGGCGTCGAGCGGCTTGTGCAACCAGTCCGAGGCGTTCATGCGAACGAGGATACGCGTCTTTTCGGAGGTCAATTCGTCGGAAACCGCGATCAACGGCACGGTCGCCCACAAGGCGCGCGCCGCGACGATGCCGGGCTCGCCGAGCAGCTCGCCATTGGCCAGGTCGAGGATGACGATGCCCGGCCGCGTCTCAGCGGGCGGGCCCTTGAGGAAGTCAGCCGTCTCGGAGATCCTGACATCGTAGATGGCCAGCGCGTCCAGCCGCGTCGCCACCTCGCGCTTGAATTGCGGATCCGACGAAAACAGCGCCACCTGCTTTCGTTTGGTCGGGAGTACCTTGGTGTTGATGGCGTTCATGGCGATGTACTCCTCAGGTCTTCGCCCGTGACCGTGCTGAGCATCGAGGGCATGGTGATATTCGTAAAACCCATCAACCCTTGCAAAAAGAAAAACTGGAAGTTCACGTTCTGGAGGCTGACTGTTATTGTCGGTACAGGACCGCCCAGCCGGGTCTGGTAGCCAAGCCCTGTAGCCGAGTAGCGGACGACGACGTTCGCCGGCTGCAGATAGGGGTAGAAGTCGCACATGCCGAGACGACTGCCGGCCACGGGACCACATACCCCATCGTCACCTGCATAAATTCTGGTGAAATTTGCTGCTGACCACACGCCGGCGACACAATAGGCGCCTGTGCAGCTGCAGGTCGACGTTGCGCCGTTGCAAACGTAGGAAAAAGAACCCGCGACTACTGGCGCTCCCGGCGTCGTAGTCGGGCCAGCTGTGGAAATCTGCGGCGCGACTGGATCGGAGATGGAGGCCAGCCTTGCGCCGATCTGTACGGCCTTGGTGGCCGAATTCCATTGATAGAAGGCATTGCCGAAATCGACGAAACCGAGAACAAGGGCAAACAGCAGCGTCGCCACGATGGTCATTTCTACCATCGCCGCGCCGTCTTCCGATTTCGCAAAACGCGTGATCATGATCAGAATCGGATCAACCGCTCCTCGTGAGAGCCGGTCAGCGTGATCGGACCGATTCCGATGAACGACAGCATGCCGACGCCGGCATATGGATAGTTGCCGACCGCTCGGACGATACAGACTTGTGCAGTGGTGGAGCGATATTGGGTGACGCCGGCGACGACGGCGTCGCGACAGGAAGCGGGGGCGGCGATGGTCACCGTCGCATTATTGGATGCCCCCCCCGATTTCTCCCAGTCGCTGATGCGCGGACTGCCTGTCATTGCCACATTGCCGAACACCGCGATGTTTGCTGCGATATCGGCGCAGTTGATCGCCGTGAACCCAGGGTAGCTAGTATATAGTTGGCTGTTGCAGCGCGCGGCAAAGCGTGCCGCGTCCGACAGACCGGCCTCCATCAGCAGCTTTTTGTGGATCAGATTGCCGAACTCGAACACACCTGCCGACAAGATCAGCATCAGCGGCGTGATCAGCGTCATTTCGACGAGGACCGCACCACGGCTGTCGCGTCGAAATCTGTCGAGGTGGCGGCATAGCGTTCTGATCATCGCCATCACCGATAAAGCTGGGCTTCGTCGCGAAGGAAGTTGTCGAGTGTTCCCTGGCCGCCGCGACCGGTAATGTCGACAAGTTCAACCATCACCGACGCATCATCCGATGGTGACGCAACCGGTTCAGTGAGGAAGAAGCTGCCGAAGGCTTCGACCGGCAGATTGGTGCTGTGGCCGGACAGGCCGTTGCCCGCAGCTTCGAGTGCAGTGCAGTTCAGGATCGCGCCATAAATCAACCGACGATCGACTGAGGTGACCGGCGGCTGGCAAGCTGCCGACGGCGTTCCGATCTCTCCACCTGTCGATGCGGTGCTCACCAACCCGGCCGATATCTCGTAGCGGTAGACCTCATAGCGCGTCGGCTTGGTCGTATCCCATGACGATGGATAGGAAGCGGAACCGAA
The DNA here is from genome assembly GCF_040318115.1 of Mesorhizobium sp. M1312. Classification (NCBI taxonomy): domain Bacteria; kingdom Pseudomonadati; phylum Pseudomonadota; class Alphaproteobacteria; order Hyphomicrobiales; family Phyllobacteriaceae; genus Mesorhizobium; species Mesorhizobium sp. M1312. The sequence continues at coordinate 14,193 of NZ_JAMYLQ010000021.1, forward strand.
GTTGGTGCTCCAATATCCGGAAAAATTCCAATCTCCGTCGCCCATCCTGCCGCCCTGATACGGCGTTGTCGCATCGCGCGGAAGGCCCATCGTTCCGGCTTCGGTGAATGAAAGCTGGTTCATCGCAGCGCATTGATTGACGCTACCTGTGGTCCGTATAGCCCCTTTTCGGACATTGGCGGCTGGGCCGTATTCAGGACTATCGAAGTGGTTACCGTTGGCTCCAATTCCGAAACGAACGTTGAAGGCATCCTGCACCGGGCCGGCGTTCTGACCGGTCTTGGTGGTAACGTTCGCGGAGTTATAGCAGCCAATCGGCCTTGATGTCGCGATCGTCTGAGCCAGCGCTTGAGCACCATTTCCCACACTTGGCGGAGGCTCGAGGAAGCCGAAATTACCTGGACCAGCAGCAGCCCCATTTCCAACTTTCCGCAGTTCGATCAACCGACGATGGACAGCCGGATTGGAAACAGCCTGCTCAAGCGTATAACCCCCGGCATTGTTTGTCCCGTTCACCATCTCATAGGGATTGCACATAAAGACAGGTGTAAAATCGCAGACGCCGGAGGTGAAGCCCGCCACGGCGACTGCCCCGACATTGAAACTGTTGCTGGCGCCGGATGACAAGAAGGAAGCCGGAAAGATCGCGGCAAATCCGACCGGGGTTACCGTGACTTCCACAAAACGGGCAAGTCTGGCGTCGTTCAGTTCGTCGGTGATCACATTGGCGGCCACGATCGGGAGATCGTCGGTGGCCGGCAACGAGCGAAGATAGCGGCGTGTTACTCCGGCGGCGGCTAGCGTTTGAGGGGGGCCGGAGGTCGAGAAGGTATATCGATTGCTTACCAGCGTAGCGATCGCCCTGTCAGCACGGATGATAGCGCCCGACGTCCCATCCAGCTCAGCCGCGCCTGCTAGAGCAAACGCATCCGCCCCCTTCTGAAGATCGTTGTGAAGGTTGTTGACCCGGCTCATATCGATCGCCAGCAGGGAAAAACCGATGATTGCCGGCAGCATGATGCTGACCAGTATCAGCGCTATTCCCCGTTGATCGTGCCAGAACGCGCGAACAATCCGCAGCATGGTCTTACTCTTAGCTCCCCTGACGCCAGTCACTTTGCCTGACGCTGAACCCGCATCCTTCTGTTTAATCCCCGGTGTCGCCGACATTGACCGTTATGGCCGGCGGAGGCGGCGGTGGTGGTGGAAATTTGTAATTCTGGGCAACAGCGGCAGCGCGCGCGCCATCGCCCTCGATCGTTGTGTTCTTCGACGCGGGATTGAGCGGATCGACCGTCTGCAGCAGAGAATTGTATTTCTGCGTGTCGCCGGCAGCCAGTGTTACCGTTTCGTAGCGGTTAAGATAATCGGCGCAGCCAGTCAGCGGGGCGGCACACAGGATGATGATCAACGCGCTATTTCTTGACATAGATCATCTTGTCCTTGGATTTCAGGTCGAGCATGTGGCCGTAGGGGCCGACCACGCCTTGGCCCAGTTCATATTTGCGAACCATGTCCTTGGTCACTTCGAGCTGACCGAGGATGAAGAACTCCGGGTCGTTGGCGGGCCGCGTCTTGTCGAACGGCGTCGCCAGCTGCTCGCCAGGCTTTACCGGCCGCACGATACGCGGCGTTACGATCACGACCAGTTCGGTCTCTTCCTTCTGGTTGCTCGAATTCCGGAACAGCGTCCCGACGATCGGCACCTGGCCGAGCCACGGCACCTGCCTCTGGATCTTGGTGTTCTTGCTGGACAAAAGCCCGCCGACCGCGAAGCTCTGGCCGTCGCGCAACTCGACGACGGTAGACAGCTTGCGGTTGGTGAAGATCGGGTCTCCGGCGGTGGTGAAACCGGTCAAGTCGCTGACTTCCGGCGCCAGCCTGATGTTGATCTTGTCGTCTTCGAGGACGACCGGCGTGAACAGCAGATTGACGCCGAACTGCTTGTATTCGATGCTGATCTCGCCATCACCGTCGTCGACGCGGATAGGTACTTCGCCGCCGGCATTGAAGCTGGCAACCTCACCGGAAAGAGTGGTGAGGTTGGGTTCGGCAAGCGTGCGCACCACGCCCTTGGCCTCGAGCGCCTCAATGATCAGGTCGACCTTGATGTTGCTGTCGATGACGCGGGTGATCAGCGCCGCGAACGGGCTGGTGTTCGAAAGAAGGCCGGTAAGCAGATTGCCCGGCCCCAGCACGACACCATCCTCGTCGACGGCGGCAATTCCGGTTGCGGTTCGGGTCGAGCCGCTGTTGCTTCTGATCGAGACCCCAAGATCGCGGCCGGCATTGCGCTTGGCCTCCAGTACGCGAACTTCCAGGTTAACCTGCTGGCTGTCGTCGACGGTCACTGCGTTTATGATCGCGTCGGGGCCATATTGCTGGGCAACCTGCATGATCGCCGCCAGCGTGGCGCCGTCCTTGACGTGGCCGCCAAGCCTGACCTTGCCGTTGATCGAACCGATATCGATGCGCGACCTGGGCGCCACCTGCCGGATCGCTTGCGCCATGTCGCTCACGTCGACGCCAACCTCGATCTGGATCACGCCAAGTGAGCGCTTGTCTTCTGAAAAGAGGTTGACGGTGGTGGTGCCGGCGCTCTTGCCAATGACATAGAGCGTCCGGTCGGTCATTGGCTGGGCGTCGGCGATCTTTTCGTCGCCGACGACGATGTCGCCAAGCGTGGCGTTCACCTGGATCGTCACCGACTGCGACATGGGCAAGAAAATACGGTGGACGCTGGGGTTCGATACATCGATCCTGCGGTCGGCTGCATGAGCAGCAAGATCGATCGGCAATGACATGACCGAACACGCCAGCGCGGCAGCCGCCAGTGGTCCCCGGAACATACGCATCTAGACTACCCCCCTTGCCGATCCGTTCGGCAATACTCTAGCATTATTTTTGTCGCGGCACGTCGTAAGATTCGAGCTTCACACCCCTGAAGACGCCGATCGTCGCACGCGACGGCGGCTCCGGCTGCACATATTTGACCACTTCCTTAACCACTTCTTGCACGTGGGGTGCTGAGGCCACTGCCGGAACAGGTTTTGCGCTGCTCAACAGGTCGAGCCTGCTTCCTACTCGTTCCACAGCCTGGGTCAGCCCATTGATCTTGTCGTCCGCGCGCTTGCGCTCGACTGCCGCTTCAGCCTCGGCTAGTGCCTGCTTGGCGAGTTCGGCCTGCCTGGCGGCGACATCGTCCGGCGTATCACCAGTCAAGTCTGAAAGCGTAATGCGTTCGATCGTTTCGCCATCGCTGGCGGCGGCTTGGCGAAGCGCCAGCGACAGTTGGCCGGCGTCGGCGGCGAGAGTAAGCTTCTGGGCGTCCCTGGTGCTGACCTCGAGCGTGACCGCCTTCACGACCGTCGGGTTTTCGGTGCTTTCATCGGCGACTTGATCGACGGCGAGCACCTTCATGCTCTGCAAAAGCACGTCGACAAAACTCTGGTCCGCCCCCTGAGCGGTGCGCACCTTGCGCGTCAGCAGCACATCGACCCGGTCGCCCGGAAAGACAAATCCGGCGACGCCGAGCACGTCGTTGACCCTGATAGAAACGGCCTTCATGCCTTCGCCGAGTATCGCCGAAAGTGTGGCGCGTTGGCCGGGGCCAGTGATCTTGGTGGCGAGAACAGGCTCGTTGACACCGATCGCCTGCAATGCCTGCTTGGCGCCTTCTCCCTCCAGCATTTCTTTCGTTGTCTTGAACGCCCCGGTCGGGACCGCACCTGCCGGCCAGGCGACTTCGCGCAGCTTGTCTGCCGTCAGCGTGTCGCCGAACTTCAACGGCATCGCGGCCACCACGACCGTGTCGCGCTGGACATCATCCGTCCGCGCCATTGCACTGCGCTGGCTAGCCAGCCAAATATTGGCGAGCACCACCGCCACCACGCCGAACACGCCGGCGAGAACGATCATGATGACACTGTTTGCGCGCATTTCTTGCCCCACCCGACTGCGTTTGCACAGCTTGCTGTATTATTCTTGATCATCGACGCCGCAGATAGTCGCGGCGTCGATGATCAGCGTCACGATATCACGGCAACGCTCCCGACAGCGTCGTCCACTGGGTGCCGACCCATGCGCCGACGATTATGATCGATGCGATCACAGCTACGGTAATGATGCCGAGCAAGATGGTATATTCGACCATCGCAGCGCCGTTTTCGTCATCGCGGAACTGCCGGGTCCTCGTCATGAGCTTGTTCATGCCAATTCTCCCTTAGAGTCTGAACCCGACGAGACGAGCCAAGGATGAAATCCATACCGTAGCATCCCCCGTCATCTTTAATCGAAACCTTAGTCCATCGACGCCGCAGGTGTCTCCGGCGTCGATGACAGCGTCAAGATATCACGGCAACGCTGCCGACAGCGTCGTCCACCGAGTGCCGACCCAGGCGCCGACGACTATGATCGATGCAATCACAGCTACGGTGATGATGCCGAGCAAAATAGTGTATTCGACCATGGCAGCGCCGTTTTCGTCGTCGCGGAACTGCCGGGTCATCGTCATGAGCTTCTTCATGCCAATTTCTCCCCTTGGAGGTTTGAACCCGACGAGACGAGCCAAGGATGAAATCCATACCCAAGCATCCCCCGTCATCTCGATCTAAGTCCCGACGAAAATCAGAGTCAAACGGGATTAAGGGTTTCTTAACTTTCCTATACATGATCTGGCAAGAATACTGCCGATCTCAGGCGGACCAAAGCATTGATTCGGCTCGTTTTTCAACCCATCTTAACCATTCGTTCACAATTTGGCCGTGGGTAAGGCGGAAGTGGGGCGGTATTAGCGATAGTGCATATTCCTTTATATCTAAGGCCTTAGGTGCGCTCCATGACGGCTTTGTAGCAAAAAAAGGCACTTGCATTGAAAAGCGAGTCCTCGCGTTCCATTAGGACAACGCCGCTGACCAAATAAACGTCGCGTTTTCTGACGCTTGATCTTAACTATGTCTGAAGTATTAAATTGCATGGTGCGCGACTGGCGCTTGTGCCCTGCGTGGTTAACGTTTAGTTTCCGTGGCGACGGATTTTACGGGGGAGTATAACGCGATATGCTGGGGCGGTTCACCAAAGGGCCAAGCGACGTGCGAGTCGAGCCAAAGCTCGAGCCGATGGCGGTTTTGCCCGCTGCCCCGGCGCTTTCTCCTGTTGTCGACTTCCAACCGCATGGTGACGATTTCCTGTCGCTCAAAGTCGAGCTCCACCGCCACCTCATTGATCGCTTCAACCTGACCGCCCTTGAAAACGCGTCCAAGGATGAAATCCTGAATGAGATCCGGCCGATCGTGCGGGAATTTGTCCGCGCTCGCAACGTGCCGCTGAATGCTCGCGAGCTCGATCAATTGACCAGCGACACCGCCGACGAGATGCTCGGCCTGGGGCCGATCGAGCCGCTGCTGAAAGACGATTCAATTTCCGACATACTGATCAACACGCACAATCGCGTTTTCATAGAGCGGCGCGGCGTGATCGAGGAGACCTCGATCCGTTTCCGCGACGAGGCGCATCTGCTGCGTGTCATCAACAAGATCGTCTCGGCCATCGGCCGACGCGTCGATGAATCCGCGCCGATGGTCGATGCGCGGCTGGAAGATGGGTCGCGTGTCAACATCGCGGTGCGGCCGATCTCGGTGGATGGCCCGCTGGTATCGATCCGCAAATTCTCCAAGAATCCCTATTCGCTCGAGCGCCTGATGGCGTTCAATTCGATCCGACAGCCGATGATCGACCTTCTGCGGATCGCCGTGCAGGCACGCAAGTCGATCCTGGTTTCAGGCGGCACCGGCAGCGGCAAGACGACGCTGCTCAACGCGCTGTCGAGCTACATCCCGTCTCGGGAGCGCCTGATCACCATCGAAGACGCCGCGGAACTGCAGTTGCAGCAGCCGCATGTCGGCCGGCTGGAGACGCGCCCCCCGAATGTCGAGGGCAAGGGCGAGGTCCGCCAGCGCGAACTGCTCAAGAACGCGTTGCGCATGCGGCCCGACCGCATCATCGTCGGCGAGGTGCGTGGGGAGGAAGCTTTTGACATGCTGCAGGCGATGAACACCGGCCATGAAGGTTCGATGACCACGATCCATGCCAACACGCCGCGGGACGCGATATCGCGATTGGAACAGATGGTCGGCATGGCGGGCATGCCGATGAGCCATGATTCAATCCGGGCGCAAATCGCGTCGGCGATCGACATCATCGTGCAGACGCAACGCCTCTCCGACGGGGGAAGGAGGGTTGTTTCCATATCGGAACTGACCGGTATGGAAGGTAATGTCGTCCAGCTTCAGGAACTTTACCATTTCGTTCGCCGAGATGTGAGTGCGGAGGGTCAGATCGTCGGTGAATTTCGCGCCACCGGCATCCGTCCGCGCTTTGCCCAGGAAGCGGCGACGCTCGGCCACCACTTCGCCAAGGATGCCTTCAATCCGCAGGTTCCGCTTTGATGCCGTCGGGCCAGACATTGCTTTACCTCATCTATGTGATGGTGGCGGCGTCGGTCATTCTCGCGGCCGAGGCTCTGTACGTGACCTACGCCAAGCGCCGCTCAACGGTCAGCACGATCAACCGTCGGCTGAAGCGGCTCGCTGACGAGGTTCCGGCCGAACAGACCTTGCAGGGATTGCTGCGAGAACGTGGGCTTACCGGCTCGGGCGATTTTCTTTTCAATGCGGTCGGGCTGAACAGGCTATACACCCAATCGGGTATTACCGGGAATCCGCTGTCGTTTGTCGCAACATTTATTCTCGCAGGACTGGTACTGGCACTGGTATTGGCTTTCCTGCTGCACTTCTCCGCGGTGGTTTCGTGTATCGTCTTTCTTCTCATCGGATTCGTCCTGCCGTTTCTGGTTCTCCGCCGCGCGCGCGCCAAGCGAATCCAGAAATTCGCGAAACAATTGCCGGATGCACTTGACATGATCGTGCGTTCGCTGCGCGCCGGTCATCCGACTTCCGTGGCGATAGGTCTTGTCGCCCGTGAAATGCCTGATCCGCTCGGCACCGAGTTCGGCATCGTTTCCGACGAAATCACCTTCGGCCTTAGCCTTGAAAACGCGGTGCGGAAACTCTCGCAACGCGTCGGCTTCGAGGGCCTTCAACTGCTGTCTGTGTCGCTGTCGATTCAGGCCAAGACCGGTGGCAATTTGACCGAGATCCTGTCGAACCTCGCATCGGTGCTGCGCGAAAGGCAGAAACTCAGATTGAAGATCAAGGCGCTCTCGGCCGAGGGGCGAATGTCCGCGTGGATCATTTCCCTGTTTCCGCTGTTGATGCTCGCCATCCTCACGGGCCTCGCCCCGAGCTACTATGGCGATGTCTGGAATAGCCCGCTGATCATGCCTGTGTTCCTGATTTTCGGGCTATGGGCCCTACTGGGTGACTTCATCATGTATCGCATGGTCAATTTTGATTTTTGACGGGAGCCAGCCATAAACCTGTTTTCGACTACCCAGGATCTGAGCCTTCTGGTCTCCATTGCGGTTTTCCTTGCGGCGGTGGCGCTATTCCTCTTAGGCGCGCTTGTCATCATGCCGGCACTGCAGACGCGGAGGTTGGTTGCGCAAAGCCTAATGGCACAGGGTATTCCCAACCGCCGCTCACTTGTAGGACAGGAAGAACGGGCCAGGATTTCAGCGCAGCGGCCGGTCGAGGCGTATTTTCGATCGATCGAGAAGGAGCGGGACGAGCCCAGCGCCCTGGACGCGAAGCTCTTTCGCGCCGGCTTCTACCAGTCAGGTGCGCCGCTGATTTATACTCTGTCGCGGCTCGGCGCAGTCTGCGTCGGCTTTGTTGTGACGTATGCACTCTTGTCCAGGATTTTGCCGCCCCAATTACCCAGCCTTGTCGCCTTTGGAGGTTCAGCCTTGCTTGGGTTGGGATGTATCGTGATTCCAAGTATCGCGCTCGATCGGTTCGAGAATGGACAAAAGCAGATCTATCGTCGCGGCTTTCCGGATTTCATGGATATGATGATCACCTGCGCCGATGCGGGCATGAGCCTCGAGGCAGCCGTCGAGCGCGTCAGCAACGAACTGGCCGGCACCCATAAATGGCTCGGTATCCAGCTTTCGATCATGACTCTGCAGTTGCGCGCCGGCAAGCCGCTGCGCGAGGCGCTGCGCGAACTGTCTGATCGTATCGGGCTTGAGGAGGCGCGGGCGCTGGCGGTTCTGTTCCGGCAATCCGAGGAGCTCGGTACAAGTTTGACCGAAGCCCTGCGCGTCTACAGCGACGAAATGCGTGGACAGAGAATCCTTCGCGCCGAGGAACGCGCCAATGCTTTGCCCGTCAAGATGATGATCCCATTGGGGCTGTGCATCTTTCCAGTGGTGATGATGGTTGTCATGCTGCCTGTTATTATCCGAATGAAGGGCATTTTCTTCTAGGCAGGTATATGCTTTGGTCGAAATACAGAGTCGGAGGACTCTAGGGGGACGATAATGACAGGGCCGACGCAATGACAGGGCCAATGCGCCTCGCAGCCATAGCCAGCCTGCTGCTTATCGTGCTTTCCGGCTGTCAGACGGCTGATAGCGGCGTCGTCCGCACCAACGAGCCCTCGAAAGGTGACGTCACAGCCTTTGGCGATGCCTTCGACGGGCTGAAGACGGTCAGCGACGTCGAATACTATGCCTCGGACCAGGCCGTCGCCGAAGCCAAGAACCAGTTCCGCGCGGAAAACTATGGCAATGCCGGCGCCCTGTTCTACAAGGCGACGCAACTTGCGCCCAATGATGGTGGTGCCTGGATGGGCCTGGCCGCCTCTAGCGATCGCATCCGCCGCTTCGACCTCTCCGACCTGGCCTATCGCCAAGCCTTCCGGCTGGTCGGCGGGACACCCGAATATTACAACAATGTCGGCTATTCCTATCTGCTGCGCGGCAAGCTGCAGGACGCGCGCAGCAATTTCCTCAAGGCTTACGAGCTGGCGCCCAACGATCCGACCGTGGCCAACAATCTGCAACTCCTGTCGTCCAGCGTGAAGAATCTCGAGCGGTAAGGCGGTAGCATGTTGCTCGCCGCATCGGTGCTGCTGAAGGGACTAGCCATTCCTTTGCTGGTAAGGATCGCCTGGCTCGACTTCACCACCCAGAAGATATCCAACCAGAATGTGCTGCTGCTGCTTTGCCTGGGTCTGGGCTCGCTGCAGCTCCTGTCGGTGCAATCCGGGTCGTGGTGGGACATGGGCCTGAGCGGGCTTGCCGGTCTTTTGCTGTTTGTCGCGCTCTTTCCGTTCTGGGCCATGCGCAAGATCGGGGCCGGCGATGTCAAGCTGATGGCGGTGGTGCCGTTGCTGATCGGCGGCAGCGGCCTAGCCGTGTTTTCCGTGCTGCTGCTGGTTTTTGCGCTAGTCGCGGCACTGCTTGTCAAGAATCCATTCCTGCTGCCGGCAGGCGCCTTTCGCGTTTACGTCCAGCATCTGGATAGGAAAGGCGTGGTGCCGTTTGGCGTGCCTATTTCAGCAGCGGCGATTTGCACGATAGTATTCCAGATCGCATACAGCCTCGACGCTCTCGGTGCGCCACCGCTTTAGCGCCGAACTCCGGGCTGCCAGAGTCGAGATTAACCTTCTGGAAACCATTAGCTTGCGCTAAAACCGATGAAGTGCTTGCATTGGGTCTTGTCGGCGGGGTGCCGTATGGACGTTTTAAATCTCAAAGCGCTATTGATTACGGCTCTGATCTTCGTGCCGATCGAACGCCTATTTGGCCTTCGACCTAGCCAGAAGATTTTCAGGAAAGCCTTCTTCAACGACCTGATCTATGCCGTATTCAATGGCGTACCGATAATGCTTGGCCTGATTGCGGCTGTTACACTGGCAACGAGCACGGTTGGGCGGCTGGTGCCGGAGTATGTCGGCAGAGCAGTGTCATCGCAGCCGGTTTGGCTGCAGGTTATAGAAATCATAGTCATCGCGGACATTGGCTTTTACTTCGCGCACCGTGCTTTTCACGCTGTCCCGTTTCTGTGGCGCTTTCATTCAATCCATCACAGCATAGAAGAGCTTGATTGGTTGGCAGGGCACAGGATCCATCCTGTTGATCAAATTCTGACGAAGAGCGCTTCCTTTGTGCCTGTGTATTTGTTGGGCTTTAGCAGTCAGTCGATCGCCCTTTTCGCGTTCGTTTTTCACGCCCACGCGCTGTTGCTTCACGCCAACGTCAAGCTGAACATCGGGCCGCTTCGATGGCTGATCGCCTCACCTCAGTTCCATCACTGGCATCACGCTCACGAGCGCGCTGCATATGACAAGAATTTCGCTGGCCAACTTTCATTCATCGATGCGCTGTTTGGAACGATGCACCTGCCTGGCAAAGCTGTGCCGGAGCGCTATGGCGTCGATGATCCCATTCCACCAACTTACGTCGAGCAACTCGCCTATCCGTTTATTCCGAAGGGCAAAATCCATGAAGCTCCCACCAGCAGCGACGCGTGATTTCATCGGGCGCGCGACGATGATACTCTACTTCACGGTCTGCGCGACTTTGAAGGCCGGAGCATTGGTTATAGCTCTTCGCGGCGCAGAATGGCCAATAGCGCGAATTATCGGGGTCGTAGCGGACGTTGCCGCTCTCGGCTTCCTCGTTCTCGTTGTTGCAACGACAGTGGCGCGTCTTCCGCCGCTGAAGACAGCGCAGGGGCTTGAACCCCGAATCTCGGCGCTGATCGGATGCTTTGCCACCGTAACTTTGATTGCTGTCCCTCGAGTCGAGATACTTCCGCAGATTGAGCTCACTGCCAACCTGATTACCATCATCGGCTTCGCGCTTTGCGTTTGGTGCCTATGGTGGCTCGGCAGATCGTTCAGCATCTCTGCTCAGGCCAGACGGCTCGTCACCGCAGGCCCCTATCAAATCGTGCGGCACCCTCTCTACGCCTGCGAAGCGATCGTCCTGCTTGGCATTCTTCTCGGTAATCCGACGTGGGCGACGATCGCAATCTGCGCGATCGCCCTCGCTTTTCAATATCGGCGGATAATCAACGAGGAGAGGGTCTTGCGAGCGACGTTTTCCGAATATCATGAATACGCCCAACGCGTTCCGATGCTCTTGCCTCGTTTCGCTGGCGCATCTTTGCCGGCGCCTGACCCGCGATAGAATATGTCGCATCTCAAAACACGCCCAAGGCGGGTAAATTCATCCAATACTGCGGTGAGGATTATGGGCGCAAGAAACTACCTTTACGCGACGTTGATCACTTCAGGCCTGCTTGGGGCTGTTGACCTGCTGTGGCTGCCCTATTCGACCGTCCGCTTTTCGCCACTTAACTGGCATGACATTAGAGCAGTGGCACTATGCATCTGCTTGGCTGGTTTGGTTTCGTGGCTTGTCACGCGGCGCCTACGGGATGATTGCTCGCGGGCAGGCCAATTTGTTCGCCGGGCATCCGATTTCCTTGGAAGCTTGGTGCTTGTCGCGGCAGCCTTTGTCCCACTGCTGATCTGCACGACTGTTTTAATGCATGTGGCCAGCGCCACTGGGCGCCCCCTTGCCGACCCGGTGCTCGCCGCTATCGATGCGCGAATGGGCTTCGATTGGCTTTGGTTCCTCTCCGTCACAAATAACCAGCTGGTAGCTCCTGTGCTGATCTTTGCCTACCATGCGCTCGGACCACAGGTGCCGTTTGTCCTATTGTTGAATATAGCCACAAACAGAAATGACAGGAGCTTGCAGTTCATCGCGATGCTAGCCGTCTCATCGGTGCTCGCTGGAGCAATAATGGCGCTCGTGCCGGCTGAAGGGGCCTATGCGTACTTCAAGCCAACTGCAGAACAGTTCAACCATTTCACCGCCCAGGCAGGCATGTGGCATCACGAGACTTTGATGGCACTGCGATCCGGCGAACCGTTCGATCTGATCATGACCAGAAGCAACGGACTGGTTACCTTCCCGTCCTACCATACAGCTCTCGGTATAATAGTCGTCTATGCGCTTCGCGACTATCGCTGGCTGATGTGGCCGATAACTGTTTTGAATGCTCTGATGATCATCGCCACCCTTCCCGAGGGTGGGCATCACCTGATTGATGTGCTTGCTGGCGCAATGGTTGGCGTGGCTTCGATCTTTGCCGTAAGAATGATTGGCGCTTATGAGCGCGGAAAGGTCGACAGCGTCGCGAGATCAGCGGTGGGATCGGAAGCGGGCCGCTGAGTCGGCCACGGGGCGTTGCCGGCTTGTTGCAGCCGCTTTTGCTCCAGAACGCGATTGCCGCCCTGATGCCGACCACCGGGTCGAGCAGCGCGTCCGGATCCTTGACCAGATCGACGCCGTGATGGCAGCGTCGCGTTGTCCGTTGTGACCACGGTGTTGGTCACTCCATCGAAGACGTTTCGGAAGACCAGTGCCGATTCCACGGCTGGCGTTCGCGACATCGCCCCCGCAACCTGCGAGCCTTATTCGATCGCGATCTTCGAACGGGCGGGCACGGTCATCTTCAAGAGAGCGGCGACCGATGGTGGCTTGCTGTGGACGCAACGATTACGTCGCCGGGGGATATAGCAGATCACTGAAAGCAGCGCAGCGCGATCATCAGTGGGCACCGCATCGTCTTCATACCGGTGTCGCATCTGACGTGGTCTTCGGCAGCATAACCTCTCGCCCTGCGGCCTGTAGTGCCAGACCAGCGGCCATTTCGAGTTCGAAGACCGCTTTCTTCAGGGACATAGATGCCCGCTTAAGGTCTTCAGGGTCGAGGTCCCATTGAATTTAGAGGTCCAGTCGTCGTCCTCAAGACGAAAGTCATAACGGATTCGCACGTAGGCGTTTCGCAGCGTGGTCGATCGGATGAATGCCTCAGCCTCGTCGGAGATCCGTAGGCCGTAGCCCTTGCCGCAATCAAGCATGGCGGCGAATTTGTGTTGGTAGTCACGAATCTGTCCTGGGTCGAGGCTATTGAGCCGGAGGAAGCTCCGGAGAAAATGCTCCAACGCCTGGAAGTAGAGCAGCCTTCTCGGATGGTCCGAAAAGCGCGTAAGAATGTGTATGGCAGCGGCTTCAAGCGCATCGGCATTCGCACGATAGCACTGCGCCATCTGATAGATGCCAAAAGGGGTCACGCCCACTCCGGGAATCAGCTTCTTCTTCACGGGCTCGCCGGTCAAAGCCGCATTTCCTTAGTTCGGAGCCTTGTTGGTCAGAAGAGCCACTAGCACCTTTTGCATCGCTAGATGCTGCGGGCTTTTGACGTCCACCTCCCAGGCAGAATATCGGCTGTGCCAATCGAAATGCTCAGCCCTGAGAGCTCGCCGAAATGCCTTGGGTTCGATGCGTACCGCTTCGGCCATATCTGTAGCGGTTGTGGCCTTTCCTTTCATCTTTTCGCCCTTCCTCCAACCGGCTGCTCGCGCCTCAGCCTCTGTCGTCCAGTAGTCTGGTGGTGGTGTCACGACGATGTTCAGTATTGGCGCGATCGATGCCTTCTACGGTGATCGCGAACATCCCGTTTTCAACCCTTCCTATCCAGCCTTTTGCTTTTAGATACCAAAGATGAAACTCCAGATGTTCACGCGGACAACCTGATAAGCGTTCGAGCTCGGAATCACCAATGCCAGGATTGTTGACGTCCTGTCGGCGTTTTACATAAAGGAGCGAGAGCAATTTAGCCTGAATGACGACGTCACGTTCGATGCTATTATTGCTGGTTTCCTCAATCAACCCGCGACGAAGTTTCAAATGGTCTTTATACTGAATGTCGTACTGCGCTCGCTTCACCAAATCTTTAAGGGTATTATGGGCCTCCGCGATTTCACTGAAGCGTGATGCATCGCCAGTATCCTGATTGTCGGGATGGTAGCGCATAGCAAAATAACGAAATACCCGTTCTATCGTTTCCGAATTGGCGTTCGGGCTGATTTCCAGGAGCTCGTAGTAGTCAATGAACAAAGTGGTGCTCCCACAACATCGCTATTGCGCACACAGTCGAGAGAACGTCGCCGGAGTGTCTTGCGGTCATAGTTAGTCGATGGTGCGCTCGAGGATGCCCATCAACACGTTGAAGGCCAGAAATCCGCGCTTGCGGGTTTCTACCGCTCAATTCGTGGCATTAGTCCCCCTCCCGTTTTGCAGATACTAGCGCGCAAGCTTCGCCCCTGCAAAGGGCTGCCCTCATTCCGATCATCCGCCGATATACGTCGGCGATCATTCTGCTGAAGTGAGGCCGGGATCAGCCCGCCAATGCCAGCCCAACGGCTATTCCCTATTAACTGTCGACCCGCGGGTCTTTGATCGGCGTGAACTTCTCAACTCCTGGCGTCCAGATCATCGGCAGTCGCCAGCGGTCGCCTTTGCCAGAGATCGAGATGCGTTCCTTCGTTGTGATCCACCATCGAATAACAATGCGGCTTGGCCGAACCGTCTGAGGTCCGGCCACCCAGCTGAAGGCCATACCGATACCAAGCCGGACTCGATTTAGGGGACCAAGTTCTCTGGCTTGTGAAGGATGTTGTGGTCACCGGAGATCATGGCTGCGCCGCCGTCGGCGCTGAACTTAAACATCCAGTCAGGATCACTGACGCCCGCCTGGTAGTCCTCGTGCACCGATCCGATTTCGATTGGCGGATCGTCTTCCAAGGCTCGAACTGCCCTCACAATCTTGGGTGAGATGTTGGCGTCGAACTTGATCTTCAAGCAGCGGCAAGCCTCGTCTCGAAGCCGATCGCTTGTGACACCAAAGCTGCGTCGGTTTCATACCACGACGCCACGTCTTCCAAGTCCCCCTCTGCCAAGTAGGCCGACGCGAGAGTTTCGGTCGGGATGTAGCCGCGATCGACTACGGGACGTCCCATTGCATACCGCGGATCAATTATCACGTTCGGAAACTCTGGGAACGGTGACATCCTGACAGCAGGGTCATATGAGCTGGCGCCCAACGATCCGACCGTGGCCAACAATCTGCAACTCCTGTCGTCCAGCGTGAAGAATCTCGAGCGGTAAGGCGGTAGCATGTTGCTCGCCGCATCGGTGCTGCTGAAGGGACTAGCCATTCCTTTGCTGGTAAGGATCGCCTGGCTCGACTTCACCACCCAGAAGATATCCAACCAGAATGTGCTGCTGCTGCTTTGCCTGGGTTTGGGCTCGCTGCAGCTCCTGTCGGTGCAATCCGGGTCGTGGTGGGACATGGGCCTGAGCGCGCTTGCCGGCCTTTTGCTGTTTGTTGCGCTCTTTCCGTTCTGGGCCATGCGCAAGATCGGGGCCGGCGATGTCAAGCTGATTGCGGTGGTGCCGTTGCTGATCGGCGGCAGCGGCCTCGTCGTATTTTCAGTGCTGCTGCTGGTTTTCGTTCTCGCCACAGCGATGGTCGTCAAAAATCCGTTCATGCTGCCCGCGGGCGCTTTCCGCCTCTACGTCCAGCACCTGGACCGCAAAGGCGTCGTGCCGTTTGGCGTGCCGATCTCGCTCGCAGCGATCTGCACGACAGTGTTTCAGATTTATACCAACATGATGGTTCAAGCCGGGCTATCGGTTTGACGGAGGGCGGCTTTGGACCCTTGCGGGGGCAGGCGATGAAGGTGAAGAACTAGGCGCTTACGCGCGAGCCAAGAGGAGGGTTGCATGAAGCAGCTCGAACTTCTGGATTGGAACCCGTCCTGTCTGGTGATCGCCTTCCCGATGGCGAAGCGTGTCGGCAAAGTCCAACATGTTGCCGAGGTGCTTTCGGTCAAGCGCGGCGCCGCTGCGACGAACTGCTGGAAGCAGGTGGTTGCGACCTTGGACGGACAGACGCAACGTGCCGGGTTCGATCGTGACACCATCAACCGCGAACTGCGAGCGTTTCATGACGCTGTTCAGCGCGAGCTTTGCTTGCGAAGTGGGCACGGGCAGCGGCCAGGAGGTAATGCCGCTTGACCCCGACCTATCGCGGCGTCGACGGGCGGGATGGTTCAATCCGCGCGAAAACCGTCAGCCCTGGTTGGATCGATCTTCATCAACCGCGATCTGGCCTCGGCCACGCGACGTTGCGCAGCCCGTATCCTGCTGCACAACGCAATATTGATGCCGACACCGCAGTCTTCATCCAGCATTTCATTCGCACGCCTAAGGGAGAGCTCCGCTCGGCTGAGCCGCTGTCGGGCCCTCGCCAATTCCAAATCCAGAAATTCCATTATCCTGCATCCATTGTAGTCCCTTCGATTGGTAAACCGCTTGTCGTCGCCGTTGGTTCCGGCTGTTCGCGAACGTGCAGCCTAGGCGTCGATTTGGTTGGTACAGTCTGGAACGCCAGTGGTGGCGCTGCTGGCCGGAAGGGCGGGAACCAATGAGCCGTATCCCTGCCAAAAGAGAGATCGTCGGCTGATGCTGCTCACTCGACCTGCTCAATCTCCGGACCCGGTTCAGTCGGCGGAGCTGGCATGCAGTCTTGTCCGGTGCATTCCTGCACAGGGTTATCCGCCAGCGGGAGACAGTTTTGCCCCTCGCAATGAACTGGCGGCTGCTCTGTTGCCGCTTCGCTGTTCGGCGGAGCCGGCTGATCCTCAGCTCGAACGGGCGGCATTCCAAGGCCGATCATGGCCGTGCACAGGAGCGCAATCCGAAGCAACTTCATTTCCGCCTCCGCGGCTGACAGCGAAATGCAGACTACACTTTCGAACTGCGGCCTACATCCTGTCACCCGCGAACGGCGTTAACAGCGCGTTTCGTTGCTGGTCAGAAATGTTGGTGATCCCGACAGGAATCGAACCTGTGACCTACAGATTAGGAATCTGCCGCTCTATCCTACTGAGCTACGGGACCACGCGGCCCGACACATAACCGCTTCGGACCATTTCGCCAAGAGGCCGGCTCGATGCAATCGGCCGGTTGCGAGTGGATCGCAAAGATGAGCTGGGGATCGCGGAACTTCGGACCCCCGCCGCGCTTTAGTGTGCCGAAGGAGATGCCGCATGAGTGCTACGAAAGAGTTCTTTGAAACCTGGCTCCAGGAGAACGTCGGTAACATGCCCGCTGAAAGCGAGGTGAGCGTGGCGGTGCTGGCTCAGCAATTCGAACAAGATGCCGACGCCGCCGGCTATGGTCACGAGGTGCGCGAAGACGAGATCGGCGACATTGAAGAGGCTATTGCGGAAGCCCTGAGCAAGGCCAGGGCAGGCGAAGAGCCGCAGGCTACGGCCGAAGAGAGTGATCTGGCGCCCGTCATGGAGGCGCTGGAGATCGACGACCCGAAGAGCGGACCGTAGCGGTCCGGCAATCAGGCTGCCAGCGCCGCCTCCGCCAGCTTCACCCAATAGCTCATGCCGTGCGGGATGACCTCGTCGTTGAAGTCGTAGGCCGGATTGTGGAGACCGGCGGTGTCGCCATTGCCGATGAAGATGAAGGCGCCGGGCCGCGCCTCCAGCATATAGGAGAAATCCTCGCCGCCCATCACCGGCTGGATGGCGCGATGCACATGGGCCTCGCCGGCGACATCAGCCGCGACGTCGCTGGCAAAGGCCGTCTCCTCCGGATGGTTGAAGGTGACGGGATAGTTGGCGTTGTAGTCGACCTCGATCGTTGCGCCGAAGGCCGCGCCCACGCCCTCGCAGATGGCGCGCACACGCTGCTCGGCCTTCCTGGCGACCTCCCCCTTCAGCGTGCGCACGGTGCCGGCGATCTCTGCGCTTTCTGGAATGACGTTGTAGGCGTCGCCGGCGTGGAATTTCGTCACCGACACCACGACAGCTTCGACCGGATCGGTGCTGCGCGAGGCGATCGTCTGCAAAGCGCCGACGAGCTGGCTGGTGATGACGATCGGGTCGATCGTGCCGTGCGGCATGGCCGCATGCCCGCCCCGGCCCTTGACGGTGATGGTGAATTCAGCGGTCGCCGCCATGATCGGGCCCGGTTTGATGGCGAATTGCCCGACCGGCAGGCCCGGCATGTTGTGCATGCCGAATACCTTCGAGATGCCGAAGCGCTCCATCATGCCGTCCTTGACCATCTCGTTGCCGCCGCCGCCGCCTTCTTCGGCCGGCTGGAAGATCACAGCAACGGAGCCGGCGAAATTGCGCGTCTCGGCAAGATATTTGGCAGCACCCAGCAGCATCGCGGTGTGGCCATCATGGCCGCAGGCGTGCATCTTGCCCGGAACGGTTGAGGCGTAGGGTTTTCCGGGGATCTCATTGAGCGGCAGCGCGTCCATGTCGGCGCGCAGGCCGATGGTCGTGCCTTCGCCCAGGCGGCCGCGGATGATGCCGACGACACCGGTCTTGCCGAGGCCGGTCACCACGTCGTCGCAACCGAAGGCGTTCAGCTTGTCGGTGACGAAGGCGGCGGTCTTGAAGACGTCGAAATTCAGCTCTGGCGTCTGGTGCAGATGGCGGCGCCAGCCGGCGACCTCGTCTTGCATTTCGGCGGCGCGGTTCAGGATCGGCATGATGGTTAAATCTCGCTGTTGGAGCAGACGGGCTCTGCCTGCTGCTTTGCAAATTGTGCCTGCTGTTTTACAATTGTCATTCAGGCACTTTGCCATCTTGACGTCACATAGGCTAAATAGCACCGCAAGATTGCGATCCGGATAGAGGGACCGGATCACCATGCTGGCGATCGCGTAACAAATCTTACGGAGCCAGAGGCGACTGCGGCAAGAGGCGATTTCGGATTCCACCATGCGGTACAGGCGTTTCCTCAAACTATTGCTGGCGGGCACCGTGGCGCTTCCGGCGCTGGCCGGACCGGCTCTCGCCAATCCGACGATCGTGTTCGAACTGGGGAATGGCAAGATCCTCCAGCACCAGGAGGCTTTCAAGCGCTGGTATCCTGCCTCGCTGACCAAGCTGATGACCGCCTATGTGGCGTTTCGTGCGATTGCCGCGGGCGAGGTCCAGCTCGATTCTCCGATCAAGGTCACGAAACGTTCCGCCGGCGAACCGCCGAGCAAAATGGGCTTCAAGCCGGGCTCGGTCATGCGGCTCGACAACGCGCTGAAGATGATGCTGGTCAAATCGGCCAACGACGTCGCCATGGCCGTCGGCGAGAACATCGGCGGTTCGCAGGCCGCTTTCGCCGAACGCATGAACACCGAGGCGCGCCGGCTCGGCATGACCGGAACGCATTTCGTCAACCCGAACGGGCTCTTTTCGCCGGACCAGTATACGACGGCGCGCGACCTCGGCTTACTGGTGATGGCGATCCGCACGGAATTTCCGCAATATGCCCCTTGGTTCTCGATCGAGGGCCTGGCCGTCGGCAAGAAGCAGATCCCGAACTACAATCTTCTGATCGGCCGCTATCCCGGCGCCGACGGCATGAAAACCGGTTTCGTCTGCCCCTCGGGGTTCAACATGATCGGCTCGGCAACACGCGACGGGCGCACGCTGGTGGCGGTGGTGCTTGGCGAGAAGTCGGCCGTCACCCGCGCCGAGACTGTCGCCAGGCTGCTCGACCACGGCTTTGCCACGCCGACACCGGGCTGGTTGACGGTGGCGGCGCTGCCTTCCTATGGCGACACCACATCGGTCAACAACCTCAATGACGAGATTTGCAGGAAGAAGCCGGCTAAGGAGCAGTCGGAAGCTGCCGTCCCCGTCGGCGATAAGAATGCGCCAAAATCTCCTTATCGGGAAAAGCTCGACCATGTGCCGACATTGGTCGCCGTCGGCCTTGGCGGCGCCACCGGGCCGAAGCCGAAGGCGATGCTCGATGCATCGGGCCGGGAATATGCCGACGTGCCGCTGCCGAGCTGGCGGCCCGACCTGCCGCCGCCGCCCGGCGCCGAGCCGACAGTGATCGGTTCCGCCACCGCGGCCCGGGAGCCGGCCAAGGCCGTGAACTAGCCTGATGAGCAGCGGCTTTCCCATCGCCGTCTCGGTGCTGACCGGCTTTCTCGGCGCCGGCAAGACGACGCTGCTCAACCGGCTGCTCAGGGATCCCGCGCTCGCCGACACCGCGGTCATCATCAACGAGTTCGGCGAGGTGGCGATCGACCACCTCCTGGTCGAACAGGCCTCCGACGGCATCATCCAGCTTTCCGAAGGCTGCCTCTGCTGCACGGTGCGCGGCGAACTGGTCGACACGCTGGCCGATCTCGTCGACCGGCTGCAGACCGGCCGCATCGCCCGGCTTGCCCGTGTCGTCATCGAAACCACCGGCCTCGCCGATCCGGCGCCGGTGCTGCAGTCGATCATGGCGCATCCGGCGCTGGTCCATGCCTTCCGGCTCGACGGCGTCATCACGCTGGTCGACGCGGTCAACGGCAATGCGACGCTCGACGCCCATGTCGAGGCGGTGAAGCAGGTGGCTGTCGCCGATCGCATCGTGCTGACGAAAGCCGATCTGGCCACCGATCCGCGCGACGTCGAGGCCCTGCAGGCCCGGCTGCGGCAGATCAATCCGGGTGCCGAGCTGCTCGATGCGGGTGACGGAAGGACCGATGTAGCGGCGCTGTTCGATTGCGGCCTCTACAACCCGGCCACCAAGTCCGCCGACGTGCGGCGCTGGCTGGGCGAGGAAGCCGCCCATGATCACCACCATGGCGATCATGACCACGGCGACCATGACCACGATCACGACCATCGGCACGATTCCCGCGTGCGCTCCTACTCGTTGGTTCATGAAGGGCCGGTGCCGTTTTCGGCCATCGAGATGTTCCTCGACCTGTTGCGATCGGCGCATGGCGAGCGCCTGTTGCGCATGAAGGGCGTCATCGAATTGCTGGAAGACCCGTCGCGGCCGCTGGTCGTCCACGGCGTACAGAAGATCCTGCACCCGCCGGTCCGGCTGCCGTCCTGGCCGGACGGTCAACGCGGCACAAGGCTGGTGCTGATCACGCTGGATATGCCGGAAGAATACGTCCGCCGGCTGTTTGCCGCCTTCACCAACCGGCCGTCGATCGACACACCGGACCGCGCAGCGCTGGAAAACAACCCGCTGGCCATCGCCGGGCGGTAGCTTCAATTTCCGAACGCCGCACAGTCCCTCATCTGCCTGCCGGCATCTTCCCCTGTATAGTGACGGGGAGAAGGGCGCCCTCACCGATGCTTTCGCCAATCAGCAACGTTGCAGAAACAGCGCCAAGCTTGCGGCCAGTTCCCTTCTCCCCGTTCTACGGGGAGAAGGTGCCGGCAGGCAGATGAGGGGCAGCTCAGACAGAGCGGAATTGCTCTCAGATGCCGCCCCGCTCGACCAGGAAACGATGGCCACCGGACATCGCCGAAGTTTCAAGCAACTGATGGCCGCTCTCGGCACAAAAAGCGGGAATGTCGATGACGGCGAGCGGGTCGGTGGTTTCCAGCCAAAGCCGGTTGCCAGGCTGCATCGCCGCCAGCCGTTTCTTCGCCTTGAGCACCGGCAGGGGACAGTTCAGCCCCTTGAGATCGTAAGTAGCAACGCGCCTGGCCAAGGCTGAGAACCTCAGCCGCCGAACATGCCGAGCAGCTTCTTCTTCAACCTTGTCGCCGTGCTTTCGGCATCCGCCGCCTGCGTTTCGACTGCCGCGGCGGCCTCCGATGGCGCTACGGTGGCGGTGACGACAGGCGTTTCTGCGGCGACCTTGGCAGCTTCCTTCTCCGCCAGTGCTTGCGCCTTAGCCGCCTCTTTCTCGACCTTGGCTGCTTCTATGGCGGCAAGCTTTTGCTCCTCGGCCTTCTGCTTGGCGGCTTTCTCGGCGTCGAGCGCGGCCATCTTGCGGCCCGCCGGCGAATCGATGCGGCCCATGCGCGCCGTCGCCGTCAACGAGCCATCGGCGTTGAGCGAGGGCGGCTCGATCGGCACGCGTTCGCCACGGGCGCGCTTCTTCGACCACTCGGAGACGATGCTGGCTTCCTTGATCCCGGCGATGGTCGGTTTGGGCGCCGGCACGCTAGCCTTAACCGCGCCGTTAAAAGCCGATTCGTAGGTGCTCTGATAGGCATTGAAGGCGCTCTTCAGCGAATCCGGCTGCGTGGTCGCGGGGCAGGCGCCGGTCGGATCGAAGGTCGCGCCGTCGGGCGCGACCTGGTTGAAGACATAGCGCTTCTCGCAGACGTTGACCTTCGGCGGCACTTTGGTGATCTCGAAATTGTCGTAGCCGACCTTCAGCATCTTCCAGAATTCGTAGTTCGGATCTTTGCGATAGCGCGCCATGTTGGCGGCGGTCATGCGGAACGGAAAGGCCTGGATCTGGAATTCGGTCTGGCCACCCTGGAAAGCGTCGCGGCCGAAGGCATAGATTTGCTCGATCTGTGCGTCGGTCATCGAATAGCAGCCCGACGACGAGCAGGCGCCATGGACCATCAGGTGGGAACCGGTGCGGCCATTGGCGCGGTCGTAGGCGTTGGGATAGCCGATGTTGAAGGCAAGGTGGTAGCTCGACCGCGGATTCATCTGCGCCGGTCGGACCGTATAGAAGCCTTCCGGCGCCTGGCGGTCGCCTTCGGTGAATTTGGGACCCAGCTTGCCCGACCATTTGCAGATATCGTAGCTGGCGACCAGGTCGTAGCGGCCGTTGGTCTTGGCCTTCCAGATTTCGAGCTTGCCCTCTTCCTTGAAGATGCGGGCCATCACCGGTGAGGTGCGGGTCATGCCCTTGGCCTTCATGCTGGCCAGGATCTTGTCGGGCAGCGGCTTATTGGCGTGGGGGGCAAAATCCTTCATTGAAGAATCATTGCAGCCGGCGACGCCTATCGCGGCAATCAGAAGTCCGGTGCGGGCAAGCTTGGCAAACATGGATGGCTATGTCTTTTCTTTCGGACCGCAGGCATCAGCGCCGTCAGGGCCAACCCTAAGCTCGTTAACCTTGAAAATTCCTTACCGCAAGCGCCGGACGCATCCCCTTACAGCAATTTGATTGAACCGAATGCCGCGGCATTTTTGTGGCGGAAGCGCTCAATCTTGCCACATTGCGGCGCGGACACCCATCTCGCGGTCCGTCCGATTGAATCGGACGGCCTGAATCCTCTTGTGTGACCATGATCTTTTCCGAAAACCGGTTCCCACTTTTTGCTACGCTGACCTTCGGTTCGGGGTCATGGTCTAGAGGTTTCGCCCCATGGCCAGGTATTTCTCGCGGCGTTGCTCGCGAAAATCGGTGTTGGCGCCGGAGAACTCCTTCATCGTCTTCGCGATGAGGTCGCCGGTGGCGGCAATCACCGCTTCCGGGCCACGATGGGCGCCGCCGAGCGGTTCGGGAATGATGGCGTCGATGATCTTCAACTCCAGCAGATCCTGGGCGGTGATTTTCATGTTGGTCGCCGCATCCTTCGAGCGGGTGGTGTCGCGCCACAGGATCGAGGCGGCGCCCTCCGGCGAGATCACCGAATAGATGGCATGCTCGAGCATGTAGACGCGGTTGGCGGTGGCGATCGCGATCGCACCGCCTGAGCCGCCTTCGCCGATGACCACCGAGATCGACGGCACCTTCAGACCGAGACAGGCCGAGGTCGAGCGGGCGATGGCCTCCGCCTGGCCGCGCTCCTCGGCATTGACGCCGGGATAGGCGCCGGCCGTGTCGACCAGCGTCAGCAACGGGATGTTGAAGCGGTCGGCGAGTTCCATCAGCCGCACCGCCTTGCGGTAGCCCTCCGGCCGCACCGAGCCGAAATTATGCTTCAGCCGGCTGGCCGTGTCTGAGCCCTTTTCCTGGCCGATGATCGCCACCGGCTCGCCGCGGAAGCGGGCGAAGCCGCCGACGATCGCCTGGTCCTCCCCGAAATTGCGGTCGCCGGCAAGCGGCGTGAAATCGTTGAACAGGCCCTTGATGTAGTCGACGCAATGCGGCCTGTCCGGATGGCGCGCCACCTGCACCTTCTGCCACGGGGTCAGCGCCCTATAAGTGTCGCGCAATGCGTCGCGCACGCGTTTCTCGAGACGGCTGATCTCATCGCCGACATCGACCGCCTCGCCATTCTCGGCGAGCTTCTTCAACTCGACAATCTTGCCTTCGAGATCGGCAACCGGCTTTTCGAAATCGAGGTAATTGTACATTCTTGAGCGGACCGATAAGCCGGGAGGCAATGACTGACGGAACCTGGGAAATAGAGGCTCCGGGCGGTGGAACGTCGTCCTCACATAGCGATATGACGTCTAGTCGGCAAGCGGGTGATGATCGTTGACCAGCCGCACCAGCCGCTCCTCCAGCACATGCGTGTAAATCTGCGTCGTTGAAATATCGGCATGGCCAAGCAACTGCTGCACCGCCCTGAGATCGGCGCCGTTCTGCAGGAGATGGCTGGCGAAAGCATGGCGCAGCACATGCGGCGATATTTTCGCCGATGCGATGCCGGCGCGCGCGGCAAGGCCCTTCAGGTCACGGGCGAAGACCTGCCTGGAGAGATAGCCGCTGTCGCTTGCTGCCGGAAACAGGAATGGGTTATCTGCGAAAGCCGGCACCGTTGCCCGGGCAGCGAGCCAGACCCGCATCGCCGTGCGCGCCTTTGCCGACAGCGGAACCATACGTTCGTTGTCGCCCTTGCCGCGCACCATGAAGAAACGATCGTCGCGCAGCGCCACCGTTACCGGCAGGCCGACCAGTTCGGAAACGCGCAGGCCGGTGGCGTAGAGCACCTCGACCAGCGCGTGCAGGCGCAGCGCCGCGAGGTTGTCGCCATCGTTCAGCGAGGCGTCAGCTGCCTCTTGCGCCGCACGGTCGATCAGACGGCCGGTGTCGGCCTCGCTCATCGTCTTCGGCAGCGGCCGGCCTTTCCTCGGACTGTCCAAGGTTCCGGTCGGGTCGTCGCCGCGCAGGCCTTCAGCATAGAGGAACTTGAAGAACTGGCGGATCGCCGACAGTTTGCGTGCCTGCGAGGTGGCGGCAAAGCCACGCGCGGCGATCTCGTCGAGATAGGCGCGGATATCGGCGGCGGCGGCACCCGCGAGCCCGCCGTCGATCTCGGCCGAAGCGTCTTCGAGGTCGCGGCGATAGCTGGAAAGCGTGTTTTCGGCAGCGCCGCGCTCGGCACTCATCATTTCCAGAAAGGCTTCGATGCGGGCCGCGCTATTCATTTCTTTGGGTCAGTTTTTCTCTTTTGGGTCAGTTTTTCTTGGGGTTCAGCTTTTCGGGAGGAATGCGTACGCTCATTTCGGTCTTTCTCGGCTCGACGAACATCGCCAGAGCGAACATCGTGCCATAGACAATGCCGGCCAGTATCGTGAGCGTCACGACAAAGCGGAATAGTGTCGGCATCAATTTTCGCCCGTCTTCTTGTTCTGCGTTTCCAAACCCTGTGCCCTTATGAGACGCCAATCCGGCCAATTCAAGGGCGAAGCTCGGCGCCGCCGCGCTTGACGCAATCAGGCTTTTGATGTCGATACGCCGGCAAAGAGTGCCTGCTAGATTCTTTGGCTTGTCGCAGGTTTTGTCGCAAAACGTGGGACACTTTGCGGAACCTGCTTAGAAACATCATGGTGTCATGAACGCACTACCAGCAAATCCTCCCGATGAGAGCCATGCCGCGCTGCTCGGCCGGCTGGGCAGCCGTTCCATCGTCTTTGTCGGCCTTATGGGCGCCGGCAAGACGGCGATCGGCCGCAAGGTGGCGGGGTTCCTGGGGCTGCCTTTCATCGACAGCGACCAGGAGATCGAAAGCGTGTCGCGCATGAGCGTCCCGGAACTGTTCGAACGCTATGGCGAGCCCGAGTTCCGGGCGCTGGAGCAGCGCGTCATCCTGCGCGTGCTGGAACATGGCCCGCAGGTGCTGTCGACGGGCGGCGGCGCCTTCATGAGTGCGCAGACGCGGGAGGCCATTGCCGGCCATGGCGTGTCGGTATGGCTGAAGGCCGAGATCGACCTCTTGATGGACCGCGTTTCCAAGAAGCAGAACCGGCCGCTCCTGAAAAGCGCCGATCCCCGCGCCGTGATCGAGCGGTTGATGGCTGAGCGCTATCCGGTCTACGCAGCCGCCGATGTCACCGTGCCGACCCGCGACGATCGCAAGGAGGTCATCGCCGCCGAGGTGGTGAATGCGCTTTGCGGGTATTTCGGCGTTGCGGCCGCGACAGGCGAGGTGCGCTCGTGAGCAATGCGACAGTCACCGTCGAAGTCGGGCTCGGCGATCGTGCCTATGACATATTGATCGGCTCCGGCCTGCTTTTGCGCGCCGGCAGCGAGATTTCGCGCCGCCTGCCCGGCACACGCGCCGCGGTGGTCACCGACGTCAATGTCGCCGCAGCACACCTCGATACTTTGAAGGCCGGCCTCGAAAAGGGCGGCATCCAGCCTGCCGTCATCACGCTGCCGGCTGGGGAAAAGACCAAGAGTTTTGCGCATCTCGAGGAGGTGGTGGACGGCGTGCTCGCAGCCAGGCTTGAGCGCGGCGATGTCGTCATCGCGCTCGGCGGCGGTGTCGTCGGCGATCTGGCCGGCTTTGCCGCCGGCGTCGTGCGCCGCGGCATGAATTTCGTGCAGATCCCGACTTCGCTGCTGGCGCAGGTCGATTCCTCGGTCGGCGGCAAGACCGGCATCAACAGTGCGCGCGGCAAGAACCTCGTCGGCGTCTTCCATCAGCCGAAACTGGTGCTGGCCGACACCGAAGTGCTCGACACGCTGCCGATCCGGGAATTCCGGGCGGGTTACGCCGAACTCGCCAAATACGGGCTCATCGACCGCCCCGACTTCTTCGCCTGGCTTGAGGAAAACTGGGGCCAAGTGTTCGCCGGCGGCCCCGAGCGGGCCGAGGCCATCGCCGAGGCCTGCCGCGCCAAGGCCGATGTCGTCGCCCGCGACGAGTTCGAGACCGGCGACCGCGCGCTGCTCAATCTCGGCCATACGTTCGGCCATGCGCTGGAGGCCGCCACCCATTATGACGGCGCCCGACTCGTCCACGGCGAGGGGGTCGCCATCGGTATGGCGCTGGCTTACCGCTTTTCGTCACGCCTCAATCTGGCAAGTCCCGACGATGCGGCGCGCGTCGAGGCGCATCTTCGCGCTGTTGGCCTGCCCTGGTGCATGGCCGATATTCCGGGTGAATTGCCTGATGCCGAAGCGCTGCTCGCCTTCATCACCCAGGACAAGAAGGTGTCGCGCGGCGCGCTGACCTTCATCCTGACGCGCGGCATCGGCCAGGCCTTCATCGCCAGGGATGTGCCGGCGTCGGAAGTGCTGTCGTTTCTGAGGGATAACCATCCGGGTCAGCAAAGCCGCCCGGGTCAGCCGAAAGGCAGCCCGGGTCAGCCGAAAGGCCGCCCGGGATGAACGAGGCCGGCTGGATTGCCGCTGCTGTCCTTGCCGGGTTCGGCCTGCTCGCTTTCGCATTGCGCGCGCGCCTGCTCGCCGCCTTCGGCTATGAACTGCAGCGCATCGGGCCGAAGCATTCGAACCATGATGAAGCGCGCGGCGCCGTCGATGATTTTCGACGCGATGGCCAGGTGGTGCGCGAGGATCGCGCCCGCCTCGGTCGCCTGTCCGATCTCGACGAGCTCGAAGTGTCCGACGTCATGGTCCACCGCACCAACATGCGCTCAGTCAATGCCGACAATCCGCCGGAAGCGGTGGTGCGCGAGATCCTGCAGAGCCCGCATACCCGCATGCCCCTGTGGAAGGGCTCGCTCGACAACATCGTCGGCGTGCTGCATGCCAAGGACCTGCTGCGCGCGCTGAACGACGTCGGCAACGACTTTTCCAAGATCGACGTGATGAAGATCGCTTCAAAACCGTGGTTCGTGCCCGATACCACGACACTGCAGGAACAGCTCAACGCCTTCCTGCGCCGCAAGGCGCATTTCGCTATCGTCGTCGACGAGTATGGCGAGGTCGAGGGGCTGGTGACGCTGGAGGACATCATCGAGGAGATCGTCGGCGAGATCGCCGACGAGCACGATATCGACGTGCAGGGCGTCAAGCAGGAAGCCGACGGCTCCGTCGTCGTCGACGGCACTGTGTCCATCCGCGACCTGAACCGGGCGCTCGACTGGAACCTGCCGGACGAAGAAGCCACCACCATTGCCGGTCTCGTCATCCACGAGACACAATTGATCCCGGACGAGAAGCAGGCTTTCACCTTTCACGGCAAGCGCTTCGTCGTAATGAAGCGCGATAAGAACCGGATCGCAAGGCTGAGGATCAGGCCGGCCGGCGACATTTAAAGCGCGTGGCGCCTGACAAGATTCACGCAACGCGCTTTAAATTTTTGTTTTTATGCATGTCGGTGTCCCAAAACCGCTGCGCACCCTCGGGTCAGGCCCGAGGGCATGCTTTTGGGCGACATGCAATAGTTCTGGTAGGTTCTGTCCCGGCTGACCAATCCTTGACTGGACGCTCGCCGCGCCGGCGTGCACTTTCGACTGGGCTGTCTGGAGATGACAGTGATCGATCGGCGAACCCTGCTTTTGATGTCGGTGGCTTTGTTGCCGGCCAGCGCTTCGGCGGCATCGTCTCGGCGTTCGCCGTCTCCGCGAACCTTCGACTACGGACCGGCCAGGCTCGACATCTACGCGCGCGATGGCGCAGGCTCCTTGCCTGTGGTCTTTTTCATCCATGGCGGTGCCTGGCGAGCCGGCAATCGCACCCACGTCGACGTCAAGCCGCGCTTCCTGCTCGCCAATGGCTTCTGCTTCGTCTCGATCGACTATCGGATGCTGCCTGAGGCTGATGTCGCCACCCAGGCCGACGATGTCGAGCGGGCATATCGTTACGTGCGCGCCAACATCGCCAGATACGGCGGCGATCCGAACCGGATAGCGGTGATGGGCCATTCGGCCGGCAGCCATCTCGCCGCACTGACCGGGCTGCGCGGCGGTCTGCCCGGCGTCGCGGCGCTGGTTCTGAACGATACCAGGGCCTATGATCTGGAGGCGCTTGCGAGAAGCGGCGGCATGACACCGGCCTATGCCCGGGCCTTTCCCGACCCGGCGCAGTGGCGCGGGCTGTCACCGGCCACCCATGTCGGGAGCCGCAAACATCCGCCGACCTTCATCGCCTATTCGCGCGCAGCGGGTCGTGCGGCAGCCTCACGGGCCTTCGCCGAGCGCCTGCGGGCGACCGGAACGGAGGTGACACTGTTCGACGGCAGCGCCTATTCGCACATGTCGATCAATCGCGATTTCGGTGATGAAGGCGACGCCTTGACCCGTGCGGTGATGACTTTCCTGAAGGCAGCGCTCGGATAGAGTGGTTCATCGTTTCACGGAAACGCCGAACCGCTCTATCTCTTTGCACTTTTCCTGGAATTGCTCTGAGGCCTACCACCTGGTCTTTTCATCCGGCGCGGCCGGCTCGATCGCCAGCGCATGGACAACAGCCTTCAATTCGTCGGCCAGCAATGCGTTGACCGCGCGGTGGCGTTCGATGCGGCTCATGCCGGCAAAGGCTGAGGAGACGATGCGGACGCGGAAATGCGTCTCACCGGTGCCGTCATAGGTGCCGTGATGATCGGAGTCCTGATGATGATGGCCGGCATGCAGATGGCTTTCGTTAATGATGACCAGCCGCTCCGGCGAGAACGCCTTCTTCAACTTGCCTTCCATCGTTGACTGTATGGACATTCGTACTTCCCTTCACCACATATGGCGGGCGCATGACCCCGAAAATCGGTGCCCTTGGCGCGTCCAGGAGGACGCGCCAAGGGCGCCGACGCGACAAAATTCGCCGATCGCCCGCTTTATGCCGCGATTCAGCGGTTAGGGCGATCATTGCGAAAATGTCAATTCTTGTTTCGCACCAGCGAACAGCCCATAAATGGGTGAGATGAAACCGTACCCCAAATATTTCGAAAAAATTCGCATCCGCCCGGAGAAGGATGCGGAACTGAAGTCGCGTTCGCCGATCTGCCAGTGGGACGGTTGCAAGGAGGCCGGCACCCATCGCGCGCCGGTCGGACGCATGAAGGAGGGCGAGTATTTTCAGTTCTGCTTCGATCATGTGCGCGAGTACAATAAGGGCTTCAACTATTTCTCCGGTGTGCCGGATACCGAGATCGCCCGCTTCCAGAAGGAAGCGATGACCGGCCACCGGCCAACCTGGAAGATGGGCGTCAACGGCGCCTCGACGCGCTCCTCGCCCGATTTCGCCCAGCAGCGTTCCGGCCGCGCCGGCTACTACAACCGTATGCGCGATCCGTTCGACCTGTTCAAAGGTCCGAAGGATCCGCGCGAAGTGCGTGAGCGCAAGGCCAAGCCGCTTGAGGCCAAGGCGCTGGAAACGCTTGGCCTTGATACAAAGGCGACTGGCAAGGATATCAAGGCGCGTTATAAGGAACTGGTGAAACGCCACCATCCGGATGCGAATGGCGGCGACAGAGGTTCGGAAGACCGGTTCCGCGATGTGCTCCAGGCCTATCGCGTGCTCAAGCAGGCAGGATTGTGCTGAGCGACCTTACGGTCGGTGTCGTTTTCCAACTTTCATAAGGTTGGAAAAGGCTTTAAGACCGCCCCCGAACAAAATCGATTGCCGGCGAAACGCGGCGTTCGCCCGTGGAGACGTTGATAAAGATGAACAAGGTCGATCGCGACATCGCCAACCTGCCCGACAGCACCGTGTCGGTGAAGGAGAAATTCGGCTTCGAGTCCAAGATGGTGGTGCCGGCCTATTCGGTGACGAGCGAGCATGTGCCCGACATCGATCCCGACTATCTGTTTGACAAGAACACGACGATGGCGATCCTCGCCGGCTTTGCCTACAACCGCCGCGTCATGGTGTCGGGCTATCACGGCACCGGCAAGTCGACGCATATCGAGCAGGTCGCCGCCCGCCTCAACTGGCCTATGGTGCGCGTCAATCTCGACAGTCATGTCAGCCGCATCGACCTCGTGGGCAAAGACGCCATCGTCGTCAAGGAAGGGCTGCAGATCACCGAATTCCGCGACGGCATCCTGCCCTGGGCGTACCAGCACAATGTCGCGCTGTGCTTCGACGAGTACGATGCCGGCCGTCCGGACGTGATGTTCGTCATCCAGCGCGTGCTGGAATCGTCCGGCCGGCTGACGCTGCTCGACCAGAGCCGGGTCATCCGCCCGCATCCGGCGTTCCGGCTGTTTTCGACCGCCAACACCGTCGGCCTCGGCGACACCACCGGCCTCTATCACGGCACCCAGCAGATCAACCAGGCGCAGATGGACCGCTGGTCGATTGTCACCACGCTGAACTATCTGCCGCACGACAATGAGGTGAACATCGTGCTGGCCAAGGCCAAGCACTATCGCGACGTCAAGGGCAAGGAGATTGTCAACAAGATGGTGCGCGTCGCCGACATGACGCGTTCGGCCTTCATCAATGGCGATCTGTCGACCGTCATGAGCCCGCGCACGGTCATCACCTGGGCCGAGAATGCCGAGATCTTCGGCGATATCGGCATGGCATTCAGGCTGACCTTCCTCAACAAGTGCGACGAGCTGGAACGCTCGCTCGTGGCCGAGTTCTACCAGCGCGCCTTCGGCCAGGATCTGCCCGAATCGGCCGCAAACGTAGTTCTGGGCTAAGCATGGCTCTGAAAAGTCGCAACGCTTTTCGGATAAGGTCGTGCGTCAAGGGATGATCGATGGCGGGTCCGGGCGACAACACGCGCAACAAGTCGAAGACGGGTTCTGAAGCCGACAGCTTCAAGCGCGCCGTCACCGTCTGCATGCGCGCGATTGCCGGCGACAAGGACCTCGAAGTCGGTTTCGCCAAGGATCGGCCGGCGCTCGCCGGCAGCCGCGCCCGGCTCCCTGAACTGCCGAAAAAAGCTTCGAAGGCCGATATCGCCATCACCCGCGGCCTCGGCGATTCCATGGCGTTGAAGCGCGCCTGCCACGACACGCGCATCCACACCAGGCTGGCGCCGGAGGGCAAACAGGCCCGCGCCATCTACGATGCGGTCGAGCAGGCCCGCGTCGAGGCGATCGGCTCCCGAGCCATGCAGGGCGTCGCCGACAACATCGGCTCGATGCTCGAGGACAAATACGCCAGGGCCAACCTCATCGACGTCAAGGACAAGGCGGATGCGCCCATCGAGGAAGCGCTGGCCCTGATGGTGCGCGAAAAGCTGACCGGCCGCGCCGTGCCGAAGAGCGGCGAGCGGCTGGTCGACCTCTGGCGCCCGTGGGTCGAGGAGAAGGCAAGTGCCGATCTCGACGGGCTGTCGGCAAAGCTCGACGACCAGCAGGCCTTCGCCCGCGTCGTGCGCGAGATGCTGGCTTCCATGGAAATGGCCGAGGAACTCGGCGACGACCAGGAGACGGAAGATAGCGAGGACAATGACGACAACCAGCCGCAAGGCGAGGAACAGAGCGAGGAGGGCGGCGAGGACGATTCCGGCTCCGAGCAGTCGCAGTCCGATGATACCGAGGCGTCGTCCGACGACGAGCAGTCGGCCGAGACGGAGGCATCCGATGCCACCGCCGACGACCTGTCCGATGATGACGACGCCGATGCCGAGACGCCCGGCGAGGCGCGCCGCAACGACAATCCCTTCACCAATCTGTCGAAGGAGATCGACTACAAGGTCTTCACCACCGCCTTCGACGAGACGGTGGGTGCGGAGGACCTGTGCGAGGAAGAGGAATTAGATCGGCTGCGCGCCTTCCTCGACAAGCAGCTTGCCAACCTGTCCGGCGTCGTCGGCCGGCTGGCCAACCGGCTGCAGCGGCGCCTGATGGCGCAGCAGAACCGGTCCTGGGATTTCGATCTCGAAGAGGGTTATCTCGATCCGGCGCGGCTGGTGCGCGTCGTCATCGATCCGATGCAGCCGCTTTCCTTCAAGCAGGAACGTGACACCAAATTCCGCGACACGGTGGTGACGCTGGTGCTCGACAATTCGGGCTCGATGCGCGGCCGGCCGATCACGGTCGCCGCCACCTGCGCTGACATTCTGGCGCGCACGCTGGAACGCTGCGGCGTCTCGGTCGAGATACTCGGCTTCACCACCCGCGCCTGGAAGGGCGGGCAGGCACGCGAGAAATGGCTGAAGGAAGGCAAGCCGCCGAATCCCGGGCGGCTCAACGATCTGCGCCACATCATCTACAAGTCCGCCGACCATCCGTGGCGGCGGGCGCGTCGCAATCTCGGCCTGATGATGCGCGAGGGCCTGCTCAAGGAAAACATCGACGGCGAGGCGCTGCTGTGGGCGCACAACCGCTTGATCGCCCGGCCGGAGCAGCGCAAGATCCTGATGATGATCTCGGATGGCGCGCCGGTCGACGATTCGACACTGTCGGTCAATCCGGGCAACTATCTCGAACGGCATCTGCGCGCGGTGATCGAACTGATCGAGACGCGCTCGCCGGTCGAGCTTTTGGCCATCGGCATCGGTCACGACGTTACCCGCTACTATCGCCGCGCCGTCACCATCGTCGATGCCGAGGAACTGGCCGGCGCCATGACCGAGCAACTGGCCTCGCTGTTCGGCGAGGAAAATACGCGGGACACGCGACGCGGCGGCATGCGGCGCGCCGGATGATTTTTTCGCGGGGCGGCTTTCGGCAGACGCTTTTCGCCGCCACAGCGCTGTTCGTTGCCGGCATCGCCTTGTCGCCTTGCATCGCCGCCGGCAGCGGTTCGGTCGAGCCGATCGAAATCTCGGCACGGCTGTTAGACCGGTTTCACATCGGCCGTGACGAAAAGCGGTTCGGCCCGCTCGAATTTGTCGGCGGGCTGGAAATGACCTCGCCGTCACGCGATTTCGGCGCGCTGTCGGCGTTTCGCTTCCTCAAGCCCGGCAGTGATTTCATCGGCGTTGCCGACACCGGTTTCTGGTTCTTCGGCACCGTTACCCATGATGCCGACAAGCGCCCATCGGGCATGCGGAATTTCCGCATGCAGCAGATGGTCGACGAGGCGGGCCAGCTGATCGACGAGAAATGGGAGGTCGATGCCGAAGGCCTTGCGGTCAAGGACGGCATTGCCACGGTCGGCTTCGAGCGCAACCACCGCGTTTCCCAATTCAAGATCGACCCGCACGATATGGAGCCGCCGTTCAAGCAATTGGACTTCCTGATTCCAGCCTGGGAGCTTCGCCGGAATCGCGGCTTTGAGACCGTCACCCACGCAAATCCTAACGGCCAGCACGAAGGCGGGCTGGTCGTGGTGTCGGAAAAGAGCCTCGACCAGGCCGGCAACATCTATGCGGCTGTTATCGAAGGGCCGCACAAGGGCGTCTTCACCGTCAAGCGCAACGGCAATTTCGACATCACCGACGGCGCCTTCCTGCCGGACGGGGACCTCTTGCTTTTGGAGCGCAGCTTTTCGATGGCCGGCGGCGTCAAGATGCGGCTGCGGCGCATCTATGGGGAAAGCGTTGAGAAGGGCGCCGTTGCCGACGGGCCGGTGCTGATGGAAGCCGACATGGCCTACCAGATCGACAACATGGAAGGCCTAGACGTCTGGACCCGCGACGACGGCGCGCGGATGGTGTCGCTGATCTCGGACGACAACCACTCGGTGCTACAGCGTAATCTCTATCTGGAATTCATCCTGCACGAGGATTGAGAGGCGTCGGCAAGGGACGGCTGATAACAAGTCTACTGCTTCGCGCCGGTTTCTGCAGGGTGGGGTCCGTTGGTCGCGATCCAGATGACGTGGCGTGCCCCGCGCTTGCCATTGGCGCGGACCTTGGCCTCCTCGACCGCGAAGCCCGTCTGTTTGAGCCTGCGAGTAAAGCCACTGTCGGGTCCCTGCGACCAGACCGCCAGCACGCCGCCGGGCTTGAGTGCCGCTCTTGCGCTGATCAGCCCGGCTGTACTGTAAAGAGCATCGTTGGCCTTGTGGACGATCCCTTCCGGCCCGTTGTCGACATCGAGCAGGATGGCATCCCAGACCGAGGCTTCGGATCGTATGAGCTGCCCAACATCCATCTCGCGAATAGTCACGCGCGGATCGTCGAGACAGCCACCGAACACGGCCGCCATCGGGCCGCCTGCCCACGCCACGACGGCGGGCATCAACTCGGCGACAACGACACCGGCATCGGCGCCAAGCTCGGTAAGGGCGGCACGCAGCGTAAAACCCATGCCCAGCCCGCCGATCAGGATTTTCGGCTGCCGGCGGCCGGCAATCCTTTGGCAGGACAGCCTGGCCAGCGCTTCCTCGGAGCCGCTGAGGCGGCTGTTCATCAGTTCGTTCGAGCCGAGCATGATCGAGAATTCGGCGCCGCGTTGTTTCAGGCGAAGCTCGTGGTCGCCGTCAGGCGTTTTCGCGGTATCGATCTGGACCCATGGGGTCATACTCTATGCCGCCAGTGCAGGCTGGCTCCAGCGAGCTGCAAGCAGCCGGTAGGGGATCAGCGCCACTACGGCGATGATCAGCTTCACGCCGAGGTCGCCGAGCGCCCAGGACACCCAGCGCATGGTCTGGACCGGCAGCACGCCCATCAGCGGCGCGGCTTCGAGCGCGAAGCCATCGTTCGGGCCAGCGAAGGCGAAGGCCGCTGAAAAGGCGACGGTGAAGAACACGGCGGTGTCGAACACCGAGCCGACCAGCGTGCCGACGATCGGCGCCCGCCACCAGCTCTGCCGGCGCAGCCGGTTGAACACGGTCACGTCGAGCAGTTGCGCGATCAGGAACGCGGTGCCGGAAGCCGCCGCAATGCGCACCAGCCGGTCGGCGGCCGTTTCGAACTCGATCAGGCCGTAGCGGAACAGCAAGGGCGGGATGACGACCGAGCAGATCACCGCCGCTGTGAAGCCGACAAACACGATCCGGCGCGCCACGGCCGGGCCGTAGCGGCGGTTGGCAAGGTCGGTGACCAGGAAAGAGAAGGGATAGGTGAAGGCGCCCCAGGTCAGAATGTCGGCCAGAGACAGGCCGCCGATCGTACCTTGCAGCGGGAACTGCACAAGGATGTTCGACGCCACCACGACAAGCGCCATGGCCGCAACAAAGGGCAGATATCGGGAGAAAAAACTCATTTTTTTATCCTGGGTAATGGAACCAGCGGGGTGTCATGCCGAGTTCGGACGACACTCCTTGGAAGGCGGTTGCCTGAAAAAAAATTAAGCGGCCGGCTGTTCGGCAAGCTTCTTGGCGATCTGCTTCTTCAGCAGGCGCGCGCGCTGCGACAGCTCCTTGGCGTCGGCCTTGGCCAGGAACGCATCGAGGCCGCCGCGGTGCTCGACCGAACGCAGCGCGTTGGCCGAGATGCGCAGGCGCACATTCTGGTTCAGCGCTTCCGAGATCAGCGTCACATTGACGAGATTGGGCAGGAAGCGACGCTTGGTCTTGTTGTTGGCGTGGCTCACATTGTTGCCGGACATGACTGCCTTGGCAGTGAGTTCGCAGGTGCGGGACATGGTTCTAAACCTTCAGTTCTCGGTCTGGCCAAACATTCGACCCGCGCCGGGTGGCGCGCGGTTTCGGTCAGGCGGCCTTATGGAAAAAGTTGGCGTTCCATAGTTGCATTTCGCCGATGCGTCAAGCTCCGGCTTGCGCGCGGGTGTGACGACGCCTTTCACATAAAGGCCGGAATTCAGCCTATAAGCGGTCGCACCAGGAGATGCCAGGCCGGAGTTGTCCGCTTCCGCTAAAAATCGAGGATCGATCCCGCCATGCTTCGTTCGTCTCATGCTCTCTTTGCCTCGCTTGCCGTTGCGCTGCCGACGGCAACGTCTGCCGCCACGCCACAATCCTTCAAGGGTGAGTATACGGTATCGATCCTCGGGCTCTCGGTGGCGAAGGCCACCTTTTCCAGCAGTTACGAAGGCGATACCTATTCTATAGACGGCAGCGTCTCCAGCGCCGGCCTCGCCACAATCTTCGACGACACACGTGGCACGATCTCGTCAAAAGGCAAGATTTCCGGCAAGCAATTGCAGCCGCAAGCGTTCCGCGCCGACTACAAGTCGGGCGACAAGGCGTCGAT
The DNA here is from genome assembly GCF_040318115.1 of Mesorhizobium sp. M1312. Classification (NCBI taxonomy): domain Bacteria; kingdom Pseudomonadati; phylum Pseudomonadota; class Alphaproteobacteria; order Hyphomicrobiales; family Phyllobacteriaceae; genus Mesorhizobium; species Mesorhizobium sp. M1312. The sequence continues at coordinate 50,844 of NZ_JAMYLQ010000021.1, forward strand.
GATCGATATCCGGTTCGCCAATGGCACTGTTACGGCGACGAAGATCGTGCCTGCGCCGAAGAAGCGCAATCCCAAGAATTGGATACCGCTGGGCGCGAGCCACCTCGCGTCGGTACTTGATCCGATGGCCGCCACCGTCATCCATGCCGATAGCCTCGACAAGGTCTGTGGGCGCACGGTGAAACTCTATGATGGCGAGATGCGCGCCAATCTGAGGCTGACCTACGATTCGAAAGGCTCGACCTCGGTGCGCGGCTACAAGGGCGATACCGTCACTTGCAGGCTGGGTTTCGAGCCGGTGGCGGGTTACCGCAAGAACCGCAAAGCCTTGGATTACCTGAAGAATCGCAGCCGCATCATGGTGACGTTTGCACCGGTCGGCCAAACCGGCGTATATGCGCCGATCCACGCTACGATCAGTACGAAAATCGGCACTCTCACCGTCAGCGCGGAGCGGTTCGAAGCAACAGAATAGGCGCGATGGCGCGCCGCCGGAGACGGACATGGGGCGCGCAACATTGATCGGCTTCTCGGCGATCGCCATGTGGGCGCTGCTGGCGCTGCTTACGGACGCTTCCGGTGCGGTGCCGCCATTCCTGCTTTCGGCGATCACCTTCACGATCGGCACCGGCGTCGGGCTCGTCGCGCGGCTGTTCATGCCGGCCGCCGCCAGCAGCGAGAAGATACCGCCGCAAGTGTGGGTGATCGGTATTGCCGGCCTGTTCGGTTATCACTTTTTCTACTTCACCGCGCTGCGCAACGCGCCGGCGGTCGAGGCGAGCCTCATCGCCTATCTCTGGCCGCTGCTGATCGTGCTCGGATCGGCGCTGATGCCGGGCGAGCGGCTGGCCTGGAACCATGTCGTCGGCGCGCTGCTCGGCCTTGCCGGCACTGTCCTGATCGTCACCAAGGGCGGCGGGATTGCCTTTGACGCAAATTATGCCTTCGGCTATGCGATGGCCGGCGTTTGCGCCGTGCTATGGTCCTGCTATTCGCTGTTGTCGCGGCGCTTCCCGTCGGTGCCGACCAGCATTGTCACCTGGTTCTGTGCGGCCACGGCAGCGCTTTCCCTTATCTGCCATCTCATGCTGGAAGAGACGGTGCTGCCTGTCGGCGCCGGCCAGTGGCTGGCCGTGCTCGGCCTCGGCCTGATGCCGGTGGGCGCGGCCTTCTACGCCTGGGATATCGGGGTCAAGCGCGGCAATATCCAGGTGCTGGGCGCGGCGAGCTATGCCGCCCCACTGCTGTCGACGCTGGTGCTGATATCGGCCGGTTTCGCCGAGCCGTCCCTGCGCATCCTCGCCGCCTGCGTGCTGATCACCGGCGGGGCAGCGCTTGCGGCGAAATCGCTGTTCTTGCGCAAGAGGGCAACGAGCGAGGCCGAGGCATGATGCCGTTTCCCGGCGGCATCGACGCCAACGCCAATGCGACGCTGCTGTTTTCGCTGGTGGCGGCGGTGATCTACGCCTTCATCATCGACATGCCGCCGAAGCTTGCGCGCTCAGCGGTCAAGACGCTGGCCGTGGCAATGCTTGCCGGGCTGGCCTCGCTGCAGGGCGGTCCGTGGCTGCTCGTCGCGGCGCTGGCGTTCAGCGCCATCGGCGATGCGTTGCTGTCGCGCGAGGGTGAAAAAGGTTTTCTCGGCGGGCTGGCCAGTTTTCTCGTTGCGCATGGGCTTTATATCGCGCTGTTCCTGCGTTCCGGCGGTGGGATCGGGCTGCTCTCGGCCGAGCCGTGGCGCGCGGCGATTGCCCTGGCAATGGCCGTGTTGGCGCTCGCCATGCTTTTTGCGCTCTGGCGACGTGTCGGCCCCGCCTTGCGCCTTCCGGTCAGCGTCTATATCGCGGCAATCCTCGCCATGGCGATTTCAGCCCTGACGCTGAGCAATATCTGGGTCGTCGGCGGCGCCGTGCTGTTCATGACGTCCGACGGGCTGCTCGCCTCGGAAAAGTTCCTGATGACCGCCATCTCGCCGCACCGCGTCTGGATGCGCCACGCGGTCTGGGTGCTGTATTACGCCGCCCAGCTGGCGATCACGATGGGTTTCCTACTGGGCTAGGTATGTCGATATTCAGGTGATGCCGGCCTGCAAACGGGCGGTTTCCTTGCGCTTCCGGTACTCACGTACCCAAACGTACGCTCCGTTCCGGTTCTCGGAATCCACCATTTTCGGCTCGGCGTGACCTGAATCTCAACATACCTAGGGCGTGCCCGGCTGCCAGCCCGGTTCGGCCAGCTCGAAGGCGGCGAAGTCGAAACCCGGCGCCACGGTGCAGCCGACCAGCGTCCACTCGCCGAGGCTGCGCGCCGACTGCCACCAGCCTGCCGGCACGACGATCTGCGGCCGCTCGCCTGCCGCTAATGCCGTGCCGAGCACCTGCTCGAACACCGGCCCGTTTTCCCGATGTATCGACAGCGCCAGCGGCGCGCCGGCATAGAAATGCCAGACCTCGGCCGCGTCCTTGACGCGGTGCCAGGCCGACACTTGCTTCCGCTCCAAAAGGAAATAGATCGCGGTCGAATGGCTGCGCGCGCCTTCCGCGCCATCACGAAAGGTTTCGGCATACCAGCCGCCTTCCGGATGCGGTTTCAGGCCGAGCGTCGCGATGATTTCGGCGGAAGTGGTCATGATTTCCAGCACGTCATGGTGCTCAGAAATTGTCCTTGCGCTTGCGAATTTCGGCGAACACTTCGGCGTCGGAGGCGTTCTCCATGCCGAGATGCTTGCGGATTGCCGGGTCGTGCCAGCGCAGGAACGGATTGGTCGACAGTTCTTCGCCGATCGTGGTCGGCAGCGTCGGCTTGCCGTCGGCGCGCAGCGCCTCGATTTTCGCAGCGCGCTCCTTCAACGCCGAATTGGTCGGGTCGACAGTCAGCGCGAAGCGGGCGTTGGAAAGCGTGTATTCATGGCCGCAATAAACGACCGTCTCGGCCGGAAGTGCCGCGAGCTTTTTCAGCGAATCGTACATCACCGGCGGCTTGCATTCGAACAGCCGGCCGCAGCCGAGCGCGAACAGCGTGTCGGCGGTGAACGCCACTCTCGATGCCGGCAGATGATAGGAAACATGGCCCGCCGTGTGGCCGGGCGTGGCGATCACGTCGATCCTCTCGTCGCCGAGGTGGATGACCGAACCTTGCTCGACGGTTTCGTCGATGCCGGGGATTTTGGCCTTTTCCGCCTCCGGTCCGACGATGCGCAGCTTGAAGCGCTCTTTCAGCGCCAGATTGGCCTCGACATGGTCGACATGGTGATGGGTGGTCAGGATCATCGTCGGCGTCCAGCCGGTACGCTCGATCGCGGCCAGGATCGGCGCCTCCTCGGGCGCGTCGATGATTGCGGTCTGGCCGCTTTTCGGGTCATGCACCAGCACGCCGAAATTGTCGCTGCGGCACATGAACTGTTCGATTTCAACCGGCATGGCGTCTCTCCACTTGAGCGGTTCGTCGTTTCACGGAAACGCCGAACCGCTTTGTCTCTTTGTTTTTGCGCAATTCCCTAGGGAAAGTGCTACGCGCTTTTCCCGGGAAAACCGTTTCACACTTTTCTTGGAATTGCTCTAGAGCGCCGCACGTCCAGTTGGACGCACAAAGGACGCTCTAACACTTTTTATCTGCTGCATCGTGCTTTCCGAAATCGAAATCGATGCAGTAGTCGCCGCAGACATAGGGCGCTTGCCCACGGATGTCATCCGCCTTTGTAGAACTTGGCGCCTTTGTAGAACTTGGCGCCTTTGTTGAACTTGGACAGCATCGAAGATACCGTCCCGCGCATGCATTCCGATATCGTCGACATTCGCTCCTTCTATTCGACCACGCTCGGGCGCTTGGCCGAACGCTCGATCACTATGGCGTTGTCCTCGATTTGGGCTGTCGTGCCCAATGAGCGGCTGGTCGGCCTCGGTTACACCTTGCCGTGGCTGGAGCGATTCGGCACCGACGCGGAGCGTGTCTTTGCCTTCATGCCGGCGACGCAAGGCGCGGTGGTCTGGCCGGCTACGGGGCCGACCGCGACCGCACTGGTCTTCGACGAGGAATTGCCGCTGGTCGATGCCTCCATCGATCGCATGCTGCTCGTCCATTCGCTCGAACATGCCGAGAACCCTCGCGAGACGCTGAACGAAATCTGGCGGGTGCTGTCGCCTGCCGGCCGCGTCGTCATCGTCGTGCCCAACCGGCGCGGTGTCTGGGCCCGTTTCGAGCATACGCCTTTCGGCAGCGGCCGGCCTTTCTCGCGCGGCCAGCTCACCGAATTGCTGCGCGAAGCGAATTTCACGCCCGCGGCGTGGTCCGATGCCCTGTTCTTCCCGCCGTCGCGGCGACGCTTCATGATGCAGTTCCACAATGTGCTGGAGCGCGCCGGCCGCAGGTTCTGGCCGATCTTTTCCGGCGTCATAGTGGTCGAGGCGCAGAAGCGGCTCTATCAGGGCGTGCCAGTTGTCCAGCGCGCCTCTCGCCGCGTCTTCGTGCCGGTATTCTCGCCGCACGGCGCCACAAGGCTCGGCCGGATATCGCCGACCGGGAAGGCGACATCGCCGATCCGTCGATGACATGTTCGTGATCGGAATCTCACCTATCTGTCGAGAGCGGGTTTGGTACCCGGTTGAGTCGACTTGTTCATCGGTTTCAGCACCGCTTCCGAATTCAAGGACTTCACCATGGCTGATTATCCGGATGTCGAAGGCAGCGCCAAGCCGGCTGCCGCGTCGATCGAGGCCAGCAGCCTGCGCGACCAATTGGCGACGATCAAGCAGGCGCTGGCGACCTCGCCGATCCGCAAACACCTGCTCTGGGCCTGCGTCGGCATAGTCGCCGTCATTGTGGCAACCTCGATCGGGCAGGTTCTGCTCAATCGCTGGAACGAGCCCTTCTATGACGCGCTGGCTCGGCGCGACATGCAGGGTTTCCTGCACCAGCTTCTGGTCTTTGCCGCCATCGCCGGCGGGCTTTTGGTGCTAAATATCGGCCAGACCTGGCTCGACCAGATGATCCGGCTGAAGCTGCGTGAGGCGTTGACCCTCGATCTGATCGGTGAATGGATGCGGCCGGCGCGCGCCTTCCGGCTCGCCAACGCCGGCGCCATCGGCGTCAACCCTGACCAGCGGCTGCAGCAGGATGCCGGACACCTCTCCGACCTTTCCACCGGTCTCGGCATAGGGCTGTTGCAGTCGTTCATTCTGCTTGTTTCGTTCGTCGGCGTCTTATGGTCGCTGTCATCGGGCTTCGTCTTCCATATCGGCGGCTATTCGCTGGCCATTCCGGGCTACATGGTGTGGGCCGCGATCCTCTATGCCGGCACCGCCTCCTGGCTGAGCTGGCTGGTCGGACGGCCGCTCATCCGCTTCAACAGCGACCGCTATACGCGTGAGGCGGAGCTGCGCTCCTCGGTGGTCCGCGTCAACGAGAATGTCGATGCCATCGCGCTTGCGCATGGCGAGGCCGACGCCAGGCGACGGCTCGAGTTCGACCTCGGCACGGTGCTGGGCGCGATGCGGCGCATCTACAGCGCCCAGATCAATCTTTCCTGGGTGACGGACACCTATGGCTGGATCACCGTCGTCGCGCCGATCCTCGTCGCCTCGCCGGTCTATTTCGCCGGCGATATCAGCTTCGGCGGGCTGATGATGGCTGTTGGCGCCTTCAACCAGGTGCATGCCTCGTTGCGCTGGTTCATCAACAATATCGGCGGCATCGCCGATTGGCGCGCCACGCTGATGCGCGTCGCCGATTTCCGCATCGCGCTCGGTGAAACGGATGTGCTGCACGACACCGAAGAACGCATCATGATCGGCGAAAATCCGTATGGCAGGCTGACATTCGAGAATCTCGAGGTTGCGTCGCGGGACGGATGTACGAAGCTCGCCGAACCCCATGTCGAAATCCGCGCCGGCGAGCGCGTCATGATCACCGGAGATCCGCGCGCCGGCAAGACGCTGTTCTTTCGCGCCATTGCCGGTCTGTGGCCGTGGGGAAGCGGGCGGATCGGCATGCCGGCCGGAGAGGTGCCCGCCTTCGTTCCCCGCAAGCCCTATTTCCCGCTCGGCACGCTGCGCGAGGTACTCAACCACGCCGATGCCGCGGTCAGCGACGCCGAGATCTCGGCGGTGCTTGCCGAGGTCGGTCTCGGGCGTCTGTCGTCCTCGCTCGACCGCTCGGCGCGCTGGGAGCGCGAATTGAGCGATGACGAGCAGCGCCTGCTTGCCTTTGCCCGACTGGTCTTGCGGCAGCCGAAATGGGTGATCATCGACGAGGCTTTGGACACGTTCGACGGCGCAACGCTGAGGCGGGTGCTGTCGATGCTGGAGGCGCGTCTCGCCGAGGCCGCGATCCTCAACATCGGCCGTGGCCAGCAGAACATTGAATTCTTTCCACGCTCATTGGCGATCGTGAAAGACGTCGAGCGGCCGGCTCTCAAGCCAGTCAGTGTCAGGGCCGGTGCGATCGAACCACCCCCGGCCGTCGCCGCAGCCTACCAAGAGACGTAGCCGACTATGCGCAGCCAAGCTTTATTTCGCCGTGATCGCGGCGAAAGATCGCCGGTATAGTTCGGAAGCCTGCGGCGTTGGAACGATGCTTGACGCGTTTAAAGCGCGTCCCGTTGAAGAGATTCATGCGACACGCTTTAAGCCTTTGTTTCTTTGCATGTCGCCACCCCAAAACCGCTGCGCACTTTTGGGCGACATGCATTAGCCTGCTTGCCTGCCTCGCCTGCGCCCAGGCAGCGCCACTGGCCACGCCCGCCGATACCATTGCAGTGGACGTCGAACTGGTGCTGGCGGTCGACATTTCGCACTCCATGGACGAAAAGGAATTCGCCCTGCAGCGCGCCGGCTACGTCGAGGCGCTGCGCCACCCCGACTTCATCAATGCGGTGCGTTCGGGCGTGACCGGCCGCATCGCGCTGGCCTATTTCGAATGGGCAGGCACCGTGCGCGACGATGCGGTCATTGCATGGCAGGTCATCGACAATGCTGAGAGCGCCAACGCTTTCGCCGACAAGATCGAGGCGCGCCCGTTCAGGAGCTTTCGCGGCACCTCGATTTCCGGTGCGCTCGCCTTCGGCGCCAAGCTTTTGGATGGAGCCGCTTTCGACGCGACGCGCAGCGTCATCGACATTTCAGGCGATGGCCCCAACAATACCGGGATGCCCGTCACCACGACACGCGACGCCGCGGTGGCAAAGGACATCATCGTCAACGGCCTGCCGATCCTGATCAGCCCGTCGCCCAGCTTCAGCCATCTCGATCAATATTATGCCGAGTGCGTTACCGGCGGGCCAGGCTCCTTCGTGCTCCCGGTCTATGCCGCTTCCGAATTCGTGACCGCCATACGCCGCAAGCTGGTCCTGGAGGTCAGCGGTGTTGCCGGTCCCGGCGCCGATCCCGGATCGATCCGGGTCGATGCGGCAGCACCGGTTGACTGTTTGCAAGGCGAGCGCGATCGGCGGTTTTTCTCCGATCCGTATTTTCCGGAACTTAATCGCTAGGTCTCCGGACTCTTGCCGGCCGCGCGCCATATGCGACGGCCGTTATCGCTTCAGCAGGAATACTGCTTGCTGGCCAAAGAAGTTCCAGAACCACCATGGCATCGAGAGGCCGATTTTCTGGCCATTGGCGTCGAGCGCGGTTGCCTTTTCCACCGTTGCGCCGAGCTCATCACAGAGATTGACGAAGTCGCGGATGGTGCAGAAATGGATGTTGGGCGTGTCGTACCAGGAATAGGGCAGGTCCTTGGTCACCGGCATCCGCCCTTGGAGGAACAGCGAAAGGCGCACCCGCCAGTGGCCGAAATTGGGGAAGGAGACGATGGCGTGCTTGCCGATCCTGAGCAATTCGTCGAGCACCAGCTTCGGGTTGCGGGTCGCCTGCAAGGTCTGCGACAGGACGACGAAATCAAAACCCTTGTCGGGATAGAATTTGAGATCCTTGTCGGCGTCGCCCTGGATGACGGACAGGCCGCGCGCCACGCATTCGTTGACGCCGCGCTGCGACAGTTCCATCCCGCGGCCGTCGACCTGCTTCGTCGCCTGCAGCAATTCGAGCAGCAGGCCATCGCCGGAGCCGACGTCCAGCACCCGTGACTGGGCCGGGATGAGATCGGCGACGACTTCGAGGTCGACGCGCTGGGCGTGGTTGACGCTCATGATCTCGCCTTTTGCTTGGCGCATGACTTTGATCCGAAAAGTCTGCAACTTTTCGGGGCCATGCGCTGCCTGGCACATGATCCCGGTCCGAAAAGTCTGCAACTTTTCGGGGTCATGCGCTGACGCCTGGCGCAAGATGCCGGTCCGGAACGTCTGCGCCTTTTCAGGATCATGCGCTGAGCCCCCTGGCGCGAGCCGCCGAGGCGATGAAGCCGTTGATGGCCGCGAACAGCTGCGGCTCGTCGAGCAGGAAGGCGTCGTGGCCGCGATCGGTCTCGATCTCGACGAAGGACACCGAGGCGCCGGCCGCGTTCAGCGCGTGAACGACCGAGCGGCTCTCCTCGGTCGGGAACAGCCAGTCACTGGTGAAGGAGACCAGGCAGAAACGGGTCCTGGTGCCGGCAAAGGCGTCGGCCAGCCGGCCGCCATGGTCGGCGGCGAGGTCGAAATAGTCCATCGCCCGGGTCATGTAGAGATAGGAGTTGGCGTCGAAGCGGTCGACGAAGGTCATGCCCTGATGGCGCAGATAGCTCTCGATCTGGAAGTCGGCATCGAAACCGAAGGTGAGCGCTTCACGGTCCTGCAGATTGCGGCCAAACTTCCGGTGCAGGGCCGCTTCCGACAGGTAAGTGATGTGAGCGGCCATGCGTGCCACGGCCAGCCCCTTTTCCGGGCGCTTGCCCTGCTCGAAATATTTGCCGCCATGCCAGTCCGGATCGGCCATCACCGCTTGCCGGCCGACCTCATGGAAGGCGATGTTCTGCGAGGAATGGCGCGCGCCAGTGGCGATCGGCAGCGCCGAGAAAACGCGCTCCGGATAGCTCGACGCCCATTGCAGCACCTGCATGCCGCCCATCGAGCCGCCGAGCACCGAGAATAGTTTTTCGATGCCGAAATGGTCGACCAGCATCAACTGCGCCCGCACCATGTCGCGGATGGTGATGATCGGCAGGTCGAGCCCGTAGGGCTTGCCGGTGGCGGGATTGGTCGAGGCGGGGCCGGTCGAGCCGAGGCAGCCGCCGATGACATTTGAGCAGATGACGAAGAAACGGCTGGTGTCGATGATCTTGCCGGGGCCGATCAGCACTTCCCACCAGCCTGGCTTGCCGGTCACTGGATTGGTGCTGGCGACATGCTGGTCGCCGGTCAGTGCATGGCAGACGAGGATGGCGTTGGAGCGGGCGTCGTTGAGCATGCCGTAAGTCTTGTAGGCGATCTGGAACGGTGACAGCAGCGTGCCGGCATCGAGCTTGAGCGGTTTGTCGGCACCGAAACGCAACACCGGGCTCGACGGCTCGTCGGCCTCGTTGTTGGTTCTTTTCGTGCGCAGCGCGACCATCGCATCCTCATACATTAACCCATCGCGCTTTTCCGAAAATCGGAACCGATTTTCGGGTCGATGCGATTGTCCGGCCGGCTACGGACAATAAAAAAACCGGCATTGCCTTCGCAAAGCCGGTTACAGGATGCAAACGGCCCTTTAGCGAGTTGTTTAACGTGGCTGCAAGCCGACCGGCCAAATCACCACGGGATTTCGCCTTTCTTCTAGGACCGGCGCGCCTCGGCGTCAACGGCCAGTCGCTTGCCGCCTCTCGACATTCCAGGCCACGGCTTGTATTTCCGCTGCGGCTTCTAGTGTGGCGAATCCGAAATTCGCATCGCGTTGGAGCAGCGCAGTGGGCGAATTTCGGATTCGCCACACTGACAAACCAATAAATTCTAGTGTGCTGGATTTGAAGTTCCTGAGCGCTGATGCCACCAAAATGGCAGGTACTTCAAATCCACCACACTAGGCGGAAGCGTTTTCGACGGATTTTTGCGATATGAACCAGGCATCGGATCAGGCACGTCCAACGCCCCGCGCGGGGATCATGGACATCGAAGCCTATGTGCCGGGCAAAAGCACGGCGCCGGCCGGCGTTGCCAAGGTCCACAAACTGTCGTCGAACGAGAACCCGCTCGGCCCCTCGCCGAAGGCGATAGAAGCCGCGCGCGACGTTGCGGCCAAACTCGACATATATCCCGACGGCACTGCCAGGCGCCTGCGGGAAGCGATCGCCGAGGTGCATGGCCTAAACCCAGCCAACATTATTTGTTCCAACGGTTCCGACGAGATTCTGGGCCTGCTTGCGCAGACCTATCTCGCGCCCGGCGATGAAGCTGTTATCACCGAACACGGCTTCATGGTCTACAAGATCTACATCCAGTCGGCAGGTGCTGTCCCGGTGTCGGTCAAGGAAACCAATGAGCGCGCCGACGTCGATGCGATCCTCGCCGCGGTGACGCCGCGTACCAGGATCATCTTCCTCGCCAATCCCAACAACCCGACCGGCACCTATTTGCCGTTCCAGGGCGTGCGCCGCCTGCATGCCGGCCTGCCTCGAAATGTGCTTCTGGTACTGGATGCAGCCTATGCCGAATATGTCCGCCGCAACGATTATGAAGCCGGCGTCGAACTGGTGGCCGGTGTGGAAAACGTGGTCATGACCCGCACCTTCTCCAAGCTCGGCCTCGGCGGCGCGCGGGTCGGCTGGATGTACGCACCGATGCATATCATCGATGCGATCAACCGCGTGCGGGGTCCCTTCAACGTCAACGCGACCGCGATCGAGGCCGGCATTGCCGCGATCCGCGACCGCGCCCATATCGAGCGCAGCGTGGCGCATAATGAAACCTGGCTGCGATGGGTGAGCGAGGAATTGACCAAGCTCGGACTGCGGGTGACGCCGAGCGTCGGCAATTTCGTCCTCATCCACTTTCCCGAGGACAAAAAGCACTCGGCGGCGGCTGCGGACGATTACCTCTCCGCGCGCGGCTATATATTGCGGCGCGTTTCCGGCTACGGCTTCCCCAATGCACTGCGCATGAGCATCGGCACCGAAGAGGCCAATCGCGGCGTTGTCGCCGCCCTCGCGACATTTCTGAAAAGCTAGAAAACCATGACATCACCGATGTTCGAAAAGATCGCGCTGGTCGGCATCGGCCTGATCGGCTCGTCGCTGGCCCGCGTAATCCATCGCGAAGGCCTTGCCCGCCACATCGCCATCTCGACGCGCAGCGAAACGACGCTGGCGCGGGCGAGGGAACTCGACCTCGGCTCCTCCTACGCGATGGATGCGAAAGATGCGGTCCGCGATGCCGACCTGGTTATCGTTTCGGTGCCGGTCGGCTCTTCGGGCGAGGTCGCCGAGGAAATCGCACCGGCGCTGAAGCAGGGCGCGATCCTCACCGATGTCGGCTCGACCAAGGCGTCGGTCATTGCGCAGATGCAGCCGCATGTGCCTGCCGGCGTGCATTTCATTCCCGGCCATCCACTGGCCGGCACTGAAAAATCGGGTCCGGACGCCGGCTTTGCCGAACTGTTCGAAAACCGCTGGTGCATCTTCACGCCGCTGCCCGGCACTGATCCGGCCGCATTGGAAAAGCTCTCGGAATTCTGGCGCCGCTGCGGCTCCAACATTGACACGATGGATCCCCAGCATCACGACATGACATTGGCCATCGTCTCGCATTTGCCGCACATCATCGCCTATAATATCGTCGGCACCGCCGACGACCTGGAGTCGGTGACCAAGTCCGAGGTGATCAAATATTCGGCCTCCGGCTTTCGCGACTTCACCCGTCTGGCCGCCTCCGACCCGACCATGTGGCGCGACGTTTGCCTGCACAACAAGGACGCCATCCTCGAAATGCTTGCGCGGTTCTCGGAAGATCTGGCCTCGCTGCAGCGGGCGATCCGCTGGGGCGACGGCGAAAAACTGTACGACCTGTTCACCCGCACCCGCGCCGTCCGCCGCTCGATCATCGAGGCCGGCCAGGACATCGATGTACCGGACTTTGGCCGGCAGGCAGTCGAGCACCCAGCCAAGCAGTAGCCTGTCTCGACCGCCCGGCCGTCAGTCCGCCGGCCAGTGAGCCGCCATCATCGCCAGCGTCTCGGCCCTGTCCGGCGCGCCCAGCCTGCCGCCGAAGCGCTGGCATTTGAGCGCGGCGGCGGCGCTGGCAAAGCGCAATATCCGTTCGATCGGCATGGCTTCCGCCAGTCCAACGGCAAAGGCGCCGTGAAACACGTCGCCGGCGGCAAGCGTATCCACTGCCTTGATCCTTGGCGCCGCGACATGGCGCACGGAACCCGCCGAGCGGTCGAACCACCAGCTTCCCGCCGCGCCGCCCGTCACCGCGACGAATGCATCGGTGCGCCTGGCCAGCGCTTCACAGGCCTCTTGCGGACCTTGCTCCTCGCCGCAGAGGATGAACGCCGCCGGCTCTGACGCGACGATGTGCGAGGCGAGCGGAAACAGCCATTCCAGCACGTCCCGTGGCGCGGTGTCGGCGTCCAGTATGGCCGGACGGCCGATTGCGCGCGCCGCCGTCAAAGCCAGAGCTGCCGCGCCTGGCCAGCGCACATCGACCAGGACGGCGTCGAATGCGGTGAGGTCCTGTGTGGGGAGCGCCTCGGGGTCGGCCTGGGCGAGCTTGTCATAGAAAGGAACGATGATGCGCTCGCCATGCGTGTCGACCAAGATGGCCGACAGTGCCGACCTCGCGCCGATGATGCGCCGGACAAAGCTGCAATCGACGCCCTCGGCCTCGATCCCGGCGACCAGCTGATCGCCGACGAGGTCGTCTCCCGCGCTCGCCCACAGCGATACGTCCGCGCCGAGGCGGCGTGCGGCGCAGGCCGCGCTCGAAGCCATGCCCGAGGCGATCTGGACGCCGTCGGACGCGATGAACTTGCCCTGGCGCACCGGAAGCGTGTCGACGCGAAGGATCGTATCGAGCGTCAGCGCGCCAACACTCAGGAGCTTCACCGGGCGGTTCATCCATCTTCCTGTTTGATCATGATCTTTTCCGAACTGGAGGTTCGCAATCACGGTCTAATCGACCGGCTTGATCCTGCCCAGCGGGATAAAACCGAGCGACGCCCTGCCCCTGACGATCCGCAGCGGCATCGACGGTTCGTTGCCAAGCAGCGCCAGCCCAGCAAAGCCTGTTTTGATCTGGCTCTTTTGCTCGGGAATGGCCTTGCCGAGGATTGCCGCCACGGCCTTGGGATCGCTGAGCTTGATCATCAGGTCGGCGTCGATCAGCCCGTCGGCATCGACCGAAACTGTTCCGGAAACGGTGACGTGCGCGGTCCCCGACGACAGATCGAGCTTGCCGATATCCACCGCCTGGCCGCGCAGGCTCTCTGTTTGTGTCTTGATCAGCGCCACGCCGTTCTTCAGCGTCACGTCGCCACTGCCGTCGAGCGGCGGCAACACGCGGCCATCGATCGCCGCTGGATCGATTTCGAGATTGGTGAAACTCCCGGCATAGTCGATGTCCTGGCCGTTCGGATGCAACTGTCCGGTCGCTGTCCCGGCGCTGAACAGCTCGACCGGGTCAGTGCCATCCGCCGGATCGGTCTGGGCTGACAGGCCCTCGGCCTCCAGCGAAACGCGCCGGGGCAGGGGCCAGGACAGTTTGACGTTCGCTCGCAGATTGTCCCAGTCGATCCACAGCGGCGCCATCCCAGGCAGGGAGGTCCTGAGCGGGCCCCGCAGGTCGGCGCCAGGCGACAGGATCTGGGTGATGTGCGTAGCCGCGTGGAGGCTGCCGAGCGAGGCGGCGACGTTCCTGGTGTCGTCCTGATAAGCCAGGCTGTCGCAGGAAACGGCGAAGCTCGAGGGATAGCCGCTCACCGTGAGATTCGCGCACTCCGCCTCGATGCCATTGCCCTCGAGCTCGGCCACCGCTTTGTCGGCTTCGCTCTTGACCTTGTCTGCCAGGTAGAACCAGCCGGCGCTGTAAAGGCCGAACAGCACGACGATGAAAGCGGCAAGCCAGAACAGCCGGCGGAGGAAATTCGGCGGACTCTCGTCACTTGACGTCATGCTACAGCTCTCGCTAGCGCGTGTTGCAGAGGGGACTGTCGTTTCCGGCAACATCAGGTAGACGGAGACGGATTGAAAAAACACCGATTCCAGTGCGGTGCTGCAACCAGGCTTGGCGATATGGGCGATTTTTGGGTTTTTGGCTATGGTTCGCTGATCTGGCGGCCGGGATTTGCGCATGTCGAGACGCGGCGCGCCCGCCTTCACGGCTACCGCCGCTCGCTGTGCGTCTACTCCTTCGTGCATCGCGGCACGCGCGAACGGCCCGGCCTGGTGCTCGGCCTCGACCGTGGCGGCTCCTGCATCGGGCTGGCTTTCCGCGTCCCCGGCGATCTGCGCAACGAGGTCATCACCTATCTGCGCGAGCGCGAGCTGGTCACCAATGTCTATCTCGAGCGCATGCTTAGCATTCGCCTCGACAAGAACGAGAAGGATGGGGGCGAGACGGACGGCGGCGAGACGGTCTCGGCAGTCGCCTATGTCGTCGACCGTGGCCACGAGCAATATGCCGGCGCGCTCGATGCGGCGGATGCGGCGACCGTCGTTCGCGGTGCCGTCGGCCAGTCGGGAAAGAACGAGGACTACGTGTCCAGCACGCTGGAGCACCTCGAGGCGCTGGGGATCCGCGACCACTGGCTGGAGGAGATAGCGAAACGGATCGGATCGTGATCTTTTTTCGTGGTTTGACCCGAAAACCGGTTCCCGCTTTTTGCTTCGCTGACTTTCGGTTCGGGATCTTGGTCCGGGCTACATCCTGAAAATCTGTTTTCCGAGATCGGCGCGATCCAGGCTGTTTGTCACGGCGAGCTCGAACTCCGCCAGCGGATGGATGCCGCCGACAGGGACATGGAAATCGGCTTGGCCGAAAATCTCGACAATCTCTCGCAACACCGGCCGGTCGGCTTCGACAGGCGGCGAAAAGAAGTAGCGGTAGATGTTTGCCCTGATCTCGACGCCGCTCAGCAGCACGTCGAAATTGTGCAGTTCGAAACGCTCGGCGCTCATGCCGCCATTGATGACCATCTGCCCGCCCATCGCGAGGGCGCGGATCAATTCGCCACTGACGGGTCCGCCGACATTATCGATGATCCCGTTCAGCCCGGCGCCGCCGGTCATTTCCATGACCGCTTCCCTGATACCGACCTTCAAACCCGACAGATCGAGGATGGCGGTGGCACCAAGCCGCTTCAGGTCGAGCCTGTCGTGAGAGCGTCGCACGAGCGCGATCACGTTGATGCCGCGCCGTTGGGCGAACTGCATCACCATCGTCGAAACCGATGAATAGCCGGCGGTGACGGCCAGCCACTGTCCAGGCTGCACACGCGAATCCGCCAGCAGGTCCCAGGCGGTGATGGGGTTCACCATCTGCCCGGCGCGTTCGACCGGGTAGTTGGTGGGTAGCGGGATCAGCCATTCGGCCGGAACGGGCGCATATTCGGCCCAGCTATTGTAGTAGCTGAATGCGACAAGCGTGCCCGGTTTCAAAGCGACGTTCGCGCCCACGGCCTCGACAATGCCGGCGCCATGATTTCCGGCGATCTGCCGGGGGAAATGCGGCTTCTTCGGTTCGGGATAGAGGTTCTGGATGAACAGGAAGTCGCCAGGGTTGACCGAGGCGGAGACCATCCTGACCAGCACCTCGCCGTCGTCAATTCGCGGCATGGGCATGTCGTGCAGATAGAGCACGTCCCGCGGCGAGCCGATTGCGTCGAATACGATTGCTTTCATGGCGGTCTCCAATAGCGGGCGATCTGGGGCAAGCAGCCTGGACATTCATCAGATTGCAGCACCGATGTTTGCATCGGCGTCGCGGAACCTAAGGCCGCTGGCAAAAATCGGAATTGGCAGATTTGACAATCTATGTGCTAAACTTGCCATAGCTGCTCAAAGGAGCCATCTTGGACAATCTTCCCGTCCACGCCGTGATCTGGCTGCCGTCGACGTTCTATTCGGCTGTCGCCGCGACGCTTGTCGAAATGTTCGAGCTGGTGAACACCATTCGCGGCGCGCCGGCGATTTCCTTCGAATTCGTAGCGCGGCAGGCCGACGCCACGACGACGCCTGGAATTTCCTTTCACACCAGACGCGAACCGTCGCAGCGCATGGACCTGCTGATCCTGCTGGCCATGCCCGGCATACAAATCCCGGAGCTTGTTGCCGCGCTGGAGGAAGAGAGCCGCCACGCCGCGCCGCTTATCGCAAGTGCGCGGCGCGACGGCGCCATCATCGCCGCGCATTGCGGGGCCGGATACTTTCTGGCAGACGCCGGTCTTCTCGACCGAAAGCGCGCGACGATCTCCTGGTGGCTGAAGACCGATGCCCAGCGCCGCTTTCCGAAGGTGCGTTGGGACGCCTCACGTGTGCTGATCGGCGACGGACGGATCTACACTTGCGGCGGCGGCTTTTCAGGCCTGGAGCTCGGCAAGGCGCTGCTGCGGGATCTTGGCTTCGCCAGGGAGGAGCGCCTGGTTCGCAAATTGCTGGTGTTGCCGCCGTCGCGGCAGATCCAGACACCCTACGAGTTCCCGCTCACCGATCTGCTGCCTTCGCAAGAGCCGTTCCGCGACCGGCTCGAAACTTTGTCCAGCAAACAGCTCGGAGCGCTCGACCTTGCCTTCCTTAGTGCGCAACTCGGTCTGTCGCCGCGAACGCTTGCGCCGGTTTTCCGATGAATTGCACACCACTCCCGGCCGATGGATCCAGGACCGGCGCCTTGAAGCCGCGAAAACACTTCTTGAAAGCACCAAACTCGGCATTGCCGAAATCTGTTACCAGGTCGGATACCGGGATACGGCCTCATTCAGTCGGCTTTTCAACCGCGTGATCGGACTGCCGCCGGGTGAATACCGGCGCCAGAGCCAGTAGACATCGGCTGGAACTTGGAGCGCGGCGGATCGCGCGCTTGTGGAGCACTGGTCTGTCGGAAAGGTCGACCAGGCCTTTGACCTCGGTGCGGTAAGACCTAGGTTAAGCGAGGGCTTTTCGCCCCATTCTTTCCATTCCCCACGGAGATCAGTTCTGCAGAAACGTCGTCTCGGTCAAACCGACCTGTCCATCGCGCCGCTGGTTCTGGGCGGCAACGTCTTCGGCTGGACCGCCGACGAGAAAACCTCTTTCGACCTGCTCGACCGCTTCGTCGGCGCTGGCCTCAACGCCATCGACACCGCCGATTCCTATTCGCGCTGGGTTCCCGGCAACAAGGGCGGCGAATCCGAAACGATCATCGGCAAATGGATGAAGAGCCGTGGCAACCGCGACAAGGTCGTGGTGATCACCAAGGTCGGGTCGGATATGGGGCAGGGCAGGAAAGATCTCTCCGCCGCCTATGTCGAAAAGGCCATCGACGCGTCGCTGAAGCGGCTGCAGACCGATGTCGTCGATCTCTATCTGTCGCACTGGCCGGACCCGACCACCCCCTACGAAGAAACGCTCGGCGCCTACGAAAAGCTGCTCGCCAAGGGCAAGATCCGCTACGTCGGCGCCTCCAATCTCGATGCCGGCCAGTTGCGCGCCGCGCTCGATGTGGCAAGCCTGCGGGGTCTGCCGCGCTATGCGGTGCTGCAGCCGGAATACAATCTCTATGACCGCGCCGCCTTCGATGGGCCGCTCCGCGATCTGTGCATGGCCGAGGCTATCGGCGTCATCACCTATTTCAGCCTCGCCAAAGGGTTTTTGAGCGGCAAGTACCGTAGCGAAGTCGATCTCGGCAAAAGCGCGCGTGGCGACGACGTGAAGGGCTACCTCAACGCACGCGGCATGCGCATCCTGGCGGCACTCGACGCGGTGTCGGCGCGTCACGCGGCCAAGCAGGCGGAAGTGGCGCTCGCCTGGGTGATCGCGCGGCCCGGCGTCACGGCGCCGATCGCCAGCGCCACGACGCCGGACCAGGTCGACAGCCTCGTCCGCGCTGCACCATTGAGTCTCAGTCCGGACGATATCGCCGAGCTCGACAGCGCGAGTGCATAGAAGCCAGCGCGAAGCGGCGGCTTGATCAAACAGCAGCCAAGAACCGTGCGTGGCGTTTGCGCTTCCTGCGCAAACCGCTGGCCTCGCGGATTATCAATCTGACGTTCGCGGCGACGCTGGTTTTGACGACGGCGCTGGCTGTGGTTCGTAAAGACCGTCGACAAGCAGATGATTCAGGCCGGGGTATCGAAGCCCAGTTCCCTCAGCCGCTTCACCGCCGTCGGCGGCAGGGGCGGCGGGTTCGGCGCGCGGGATGCCTCGATGAGCAGCTGGTCGCAGGCGGCTTCCGTCTCGCCGATCAGCCTTTCCATGAATTCCTCCTTGCCCAACCCTGCCGGGATCGGCGGCAGGAAGCGGGCCTTGATCGTGCCGGGATAGCGCAGGAATTTCCGGCGCGGCCAGTAGAGGCCGGCGACATGGGCGACCGGCACCACCGGGACGCCAAGCTGGGTATAGAGCTCGACGATGCCGTATTTGTAGGCCGGCTCGTCGCCCGGCGCCCGCCGCGTGCCCTCGGGATAGATGATCAGCTGGCGGGGATTGCGCGCCAGCTCCTGCCTGGTCGCGGCGACCACCGCTTTCAGCGCCTTCGAGCGGCTGCCGCGGTCGACCGGGATCATCCGCATTTTCAAGATGTACCAGCCGAAGAACGGGATCCAGGTCAGTTCCCGCTTCAGGATATAGATCGGATCCTGCAGGAAAGGGAAGAAGGCGATCGCGTCCCAGAAGGACTGGTGCTTCGGCGCCAGGATGAAGGAACCCTCGGGCAGGTTTTCCTGGCCGGTGATCTCGCTTTTGGTGCCGGCGATCTTGTCGTAGAGCCACATGCTGGTGTGGGACCAGAATTTCGGCACGAACCAGGCGCGGTGGCGCGGCGACAGGAAATAGTACGGGGTCCAGAGGATCATCTGGACGATCAGATTCACGTAGAAGACGAAGTTGAACGCCAGCGAGCGGACATAAAGCATGCAGGAAGAGCCCGGTGAGGAGGTGTGCGTTGGTTACACCAAGCGCGGGCAAAAAGGAAACGGTGTGATAGCCCGTTCGTCAGGCCTGCCAGGTCGCTTGCACCAGCCGTTTCTTCAGGCGTGGGGCGGCGAAGTCGAGGAACGCACGCAGTTTCACTGGCAGCAGACCCTGGCCGGCGTGCACGAGACTGACCGGCCATGGTTGCGGCTCGAATGCCTCCAGCACGGTTCGGAGTGTGCCCGACCGTCCGGCGGCGGTCCGCTCGGCCTCGCCGACCTCGTCGAGAATGCGACGGCAGGCAGCGAGGTAGGCGTGACCCGCGTCGGTCAGCGTCAGCTGGCGCGTCGAGCGGTTCAGGAGACGTGTCTTCAGATGCCGCTCCAGGTCGGAGACCTTGCGGCTGACCGTTGCAAGTGGAATGGCGAAACGGCGTCCGGCGGCCGAAAGGCTGCCAGCCTCCGCTGCGGCGACGAACAGCGACATGGCCTCGAGGCGATCCATGCTTCTCCCGGTAAATGGAAGGATCAGTTGCAGCTATGACATCTACATCCGAAGGATGGAAGGCCTTATCTTTTGCTGACTATGGCTCGCAGCTCTGCCTGCAAAGGAGGTTCCATGAATGCTCAAGCCTTCATCAGCGATGTCGCCTTTACGCCAACCGTCAAGGCGATCCAGGCCCGCAAAGGCTCACGTGAGGCCTATGCCCGCGTCGAGGAGCGCGGCGGCTGGCAAGCTGATATCACGCCCGACCTCGCCGCCTTCATCGAGGCGCAGACCAGCGTCTTCCTGTCGACGGCCAATGGTGACGGCCAGCCCTATATCCAGCATCGCGGCGGGCCGGCCGGCTTCCTCAAGGTGCTCGACAAGCGGATGATCGGCTTCGCCGATTTCTCCGGCAACAGGCAATTCATTACCCAGGGCAATCTGGACGACAACCCCCGCGCTTTCCTGTTCCTGATCGACTATGCGCACCGGCAGCGCATCAAGATCTGGGGCAGTGCGCACGTCGTGGAGGACGACGCCGAACTGATGGCGAAGCTGATGCCGGAAGGCTACAAGGCGCGCCCCGAGCAAATCATCCTGTTCACGGTTTCGGCTTGGGATTCCAATTGCCCGCAGCATATTCCACAACGATTCGAAGCGGCCGATTTGGCGGCGGCGCTGGCCGAGCGGGACAAGCGTATCGAATGGCTCGAACAGGAGATCGCGCGCCTGCGCGGAGCTTCAAGCGCCACGGTCAAGAATAATAACGACAGGCTCAGTTCGGTGCAGCAGCCTCGGCCAGCGCGATGCCGGTTGGCGTTGGCTTCACCGGCACGATGCCGCGCGCCAGCGCCAGCAGATATTTGTTGTATTCGGTGAACAGCACGCGCAGGGCCCTCGGCTTGGTCAGCCAGCCGCCATTGCCAAGATTGCTGTTGACCACCGGATAGGGCTCGAGCTTGGCCTTGTGCAGCAGCCGGCCCATTTCCAGCAGGCTGCGCGGCATGTGATAGTTGTTGGTCACGAGAATCACGGTGCCATAGGCGTGGTCTTCCACCCACTTGGCACTTTCCTCGGCATTGCCGATCGTGTCGAGCGCGGCGCGGTCGATGTCGACGCAGCAGGAGAACAATTTCTTGTCGCCGCGGGTCGCGACCTGAAGCTGGCGGCGGCTGGCGGAAGGATGCACGCCGCTGATCAGCAGCCGCTCGCCCTTGCCGGACGCAAGCAGACCCATAGCGGCGTCGAGCCGCGAATGGCCGCCGGTCAGCACGATGATGGCATCGGCTTTTGCCGGATTGGTAGGGGTCGCGAGACGGCTGACAGTGTTGGCGAACCAGCCGAAGCCGCCGGCAAACAGCGTTGCCAGCACAAGCAGAAAGAAAGCGGAGATGCGCAATGCGCTCGCCAATCGGCTAGGGTCGGCGCGCTCACGGGAAGGCGCAATCACCAAGGGCAACTGTCCAGCCGTTCCAGTCGACTCGCGCGCGTCCATCATCTTATCGTTAACCCTGAAATGCGGCGTTTAGTAGGTCAAAAAGCACACATTACGTTACGCTAATTCTCTATTCGTGATCACCCCGCGTCCGGCTGGCGGACATCGATGTCGCTGAGATAGGTGACGACGGTGACATGGGAGGTTGTCGCCGTCAGCGCGCCGATGACCAGCACCATGAGAACGACGCCGAGATAGCCCGCCGAACCGATGGCGAAATTGCCGAACAGTGCAGTCGCCTGATCGGCCTCCGGCGTTGCCATGTTGCGCGACGACCACCATGAGAAGACGATGAAGACCAGCACCGCCGCCGCACCCCCGGCGGCTGCGCCCTTCATGCCGGTGACCAGAAAATGGTGGCGGAATTCGCGCGCGATAAAGCGCGCTTCGGCGCCGACGAAATGCAGCACCTCGATGATGTGGCCGTTGCCGGCCATGGCGCCGCGCGTCGCGAACACCACGGTCAGCACGGTTGCCGACAGCATCAGCGCCAGCACGGCGATGCCGATGGTCACCGTGGTGCGGGCCATGGCCACCAGCCGGTCGACCCAGGTGCGATGGTCGTCAAGTGCTGCACTGGGCAGTTTCGGTGTGATTGCGGCGCGCATGGCGGCGAAGTCAGGCGGGTTGCTCTCGTTGATGGTGACGATGATCAGGCGCGGCACCGGCAGGTCGTCGATGTTGAGACCCGAGCCAAGCCACGGCTCCAGCAGCCGCGCGGTGGCATCGCGGTCGACGATCCTGGCGCTCTTCACGCCAGGAAATTCGCCGGCGATCTGCGAGGCCTGGGCAAGTGCTGCCTCCATGTCGAGGCCGTCCATCGGCTTAATCTGGATCGTCGCCTCGCGGGAGATCTGGTTCTCCCAGACCGACGCGGTGTCGCGCACCAGCGTCACCGCGCCGAAGGTCAGGCAGGACAGGAACGTCATGATGGCGATCACTAGGACCAGCGCCCGGCCGGCAATGTTCTGCGCCGGCACGATCGGCGCCATCTTGCGCTGAACGCGCTGCGTCGTCGCAGCCTTTCCGGCGTGCTGGTCTTCGACGTGTTGAACGGAAAGGTCAGTCATAGATATCCAGCCTTCCGCCGGCCAGGATCATGCGCCGCGCGTCGACCTGTTCCATCAGGCCGAGGTCGTGCGTCGCGATCACCACCGCGGTGCCCAGCCGGTTGAGTTCGATGAACAGCCGCAGCAGGCGTCGCGCCAGCGGCGGATCGACATTACCGGTCGGCTCGTCGGCAAGCAGGATCTCGGGTTGCTCGATCAGCGCCCTGGCAATTGCGGCGCGCTGCTTCTCGCCACCCGACAGCACCGGCGGCAGCACATGCATGCGCTCGCCAAGGCCGACCCATTTCAAGAGCTCGGTCACGTCGGTGCGGTAGCTCGCCTCCTCGCGCCCGCGCACGCGCAGCGGCAAGGCCACATTCTCATAGGTCGTCATGTGGTCGAGCAGGCGAAAGTCCTGGAACACCACACCGATGCGCCGCCGCAGATGCGGCAGCTCTGCGCGCGAGATGCGCGAGCGGTCCTTGCCGAAGATGGTGATCAGCCCACGCGTCGGCTTGAGCGACATGAACAAAAGCCGCAGCAGCGTCGTCTTGCCGGCGCCCGAAGGGCCGCTCAGGAACTGGAAGGAGCGCTCCGGTATGTGCAAGGAAATGTCGCGGAGGATTTCCGGACCCATGCCATAGCGGAGGCCGACATTTTCGAAGCGGATCACGTTCGACGACCTGAAACTTGCGGCGGCGATGAGCCAGCCTTCTCTGAGAAGAGACCATCGGCCGGCATGGTTAACCGGCGGTTAATTCTGAGGTTTTTTGAGCGCGTCACAAGGGTTCCGGTGGGGAAGCGTTAACCATTTCCGTTTACGAAAAAGAAACGAAGAGCGAACAAGTGCCGTAGTGCTGGGGCCGTGATGGCTGACGATCGAACCGCGCGCCCGGTTTCCGGCGAAATCATGGCCGATATGGCCGCCACGCCGGAACGCATCATGCGTGATCCGGCCGACGACATCGTCGATGCCGACTATGAGGTCCTGCCGCGCCGCACCGCCAGCATGGACCCTTCACCGCCGCTTTCGCGCGTGATCGCCACGCCATCGCTCGAAGGCATGGACATGCTGCGCAAGCCCAAAGCTGCGATGGAACGGCTGCGGGCGCGCGGCGGGCCGATCTTCTGGATCGCCGGCCTCAGTGCCGCGTTTGCAGCCTTCTGGATCTCGGGCGGGCACGCGCTGGTGCGCCAGGCGCCGCTTCTTCTCGCAGCCCAGGAAACGGGCACTGCACTCACCATTTCAGGCGTTACGTCGCGTATCGATGCGTCCGGGCCGAAACCTGTCCTGTTCGTCGGTGGCGAGGCCGCGAATGACGGCGCCAGCCCGTTGCCATTGCCGCCGCTGGAAATCCGGGTCACCGGCAATGACAGGCGCACAACCCGTTATACGCTGGGAACATTCAACCGTTCGCTGGCGCCCGGCGAAAGATTTGGCTTTTCGAGCCGGCTCGACGTGCCTAGAAACGGGGTCAAGACCGTCTCGGTCACCTTCGCCAACTAGGGCGATCATTTCTGGAAAGGCTGCCAATGCCAGTCGTGCGCGGCAAGGATATCGAGGTTCTGTTTTCGGCGTCGGCGATTGCCCGCCGCAATCTGGAGCTCGCCAAGGAGATCGCCGGGCGCGACTATCAGGACCTTCTGGTGATTTCGGTGCTGAAAGGATCGTTCATTTTCGCCGCCGATCTCATCCGCGCCATGCACGATGTCGGCCTGTCGCCTGAGGTCGAGTTCATCTTCATCTCCAGCTACGGCGCCGGCACCACCAGCGGCGAGGTGAGGGTGCTGCGCGACATCGATAATGAGGTCGCCGGCCGCGACGTGCTGTTGATCGACGACATTCTCGAATCCGGCAAGACGCTGTCCTTCACCCGCGATCTGATGCTGTCGCGCGGCGCCAAAAGCTGCGCCATCGCCGTGCTGCTCGACAAGCGCATGCGCCGCCAGACCGCGCTCAACGCCGACTATGTCGGCTTCGACTGCCCCGACTATTTCGTCGTCGGCTACGGCATGGATGTCGCCCACGCCTTTCGCGAACTGCCGTTTGTCGGCGTCGTCAAGGGCGACGCCTAGATTTATCTTCGATGCCGTTTGCGGTTCAGGGAAAGTCAACTTTTCCCCGCCAAACATTCCGCTATGGCAAAGCTCCTGATCGTCGAGGACGATGAGTCCGTCCGCACCCTCGCCGCCCGCGCGCTCGAACGCGCCGGGCATATGATCGACATCGCCGCCGACGGCGCGCAAGGGCTTGCCCTGATCCGCGCAGCACGTGGCGGCTATGACCTTGTCGTCTCCGATATCCGGATGCCGGAAATGGACGGCATCCAAATGGCCAAAGCGGCGGCGTGGCTTTTTCCGGCGATGAAGATCTTGCTGATGACCGGCTATGCCGACCAGTGCGAACGCGCCGAGGAATTGAACGGTGTCATTGTGGACGTCGTGCAAAAGCCGTTCACGCTGGCCGAAATCCGCGCGCGTGTCGAAAAGGCGCTCGCCTGAATCCAAGCCTAACCGCGGTCAGGCCGGATCGCAGGTCGCCGCGATTGCCGGCGCGCTGCTCCGGTGCCGGCTGGCATTGAGCGCGAACAGACCGGCGCCGATGATGAGGGCGGCGCCGACCACGGTGGTCGATCGCGGCACTTCGGCAAAGAACAGGAAACCCCACAGCGGCGACCAGATGATGCCGGTGTATTCGAAGGTAGCGACGCTGTTGGCGGGCGCCAGCCGGTAGGCCTGCGACAACAGGATCATCCCGGCCGAAGCGACGAAGCCGCAGGCGGCCATCGTCAGGAAATCGATCGGCGTCGGCCAGATCCATGGCCTGACCAGGAATTCGAGGCTCGGATGCGTGGCGTGAGCAATTCCTGCTAGCCAGAACAGCCCGGCGACCGCTGCAGCGCCCAGGAGATAGACGCCGTTCTGATAGAACGCCATGACAGTGGATGATTCGGTGTCGCCGATCTTGCGGGCCATCAACTGCGAAAAACCGTACAGCACCGCCGAGGCCAGCGACAGCAGCGCCGCCCAGTCGAACAGCCCGGCGCCGGGCCGCAACATCACCAGCACGCCCAGCATCCCGACCATGACGGTGACCAGCGTCTGCCACGCCACCCGTTCGCCGAGATAAGGGACGGCAAGCGCCATGATGAACAGCGGTGCCATGAAATAGAGTGCCACCGCGTCGGCAAGCGGCAGGGCGGCGATCGCCAGGTAATAGACGGTGTAGGAGGTGAACAGGATGAAGGCGCGCATCGTCAGCATGCGAAATCGCTTCGAAAAGATCGCCCTGAGCCCGACATCGGCATGAACCAGCACAAGAAGAATGGGCAGGGCGACGAGCGAGCGGATCGCCATCACCTCGGTCACTGGATAAGTGCTCGATACGGCCTTGATCAGCGGGTCCTGGAGCGAGAACACCAGAACGCCGAGGCAAAGGCTTGTCATGCCGAGGACGATCCGGTTCTGCATGTTTTTCGACGGCTCCTTGCGTGTGCGGCCCGAGAGCCGGGCCCGCCTAATTTTTGTTTTATGCATATCGTTGTCCCAAAACCGCTGAGCACTTTTGGGCGACATGCATCAAAAAGAACCCGCCACCGTTTCGGGCAGCGGGTACGAGTGAGGACTGATTGGTCCGCAGCCGATTTCGCAGCCGCATATCCAATGGGTGAAGCGACTATTATCCGCCGTTTGACATGTTGCAAACGAATTGGAATGATGCCAGCAATCAGATTTTCTTATGGCGGACAAATGAAGCCCACGCTCGACAGCGATCTGCTGCGCACCTTCGTCGCGGTTGCCGACACCGGCAATTTCACCAAGGCGGCGGAGCAGGCCGGCCGTACCCAATCGGCGGTTTCGATGCAGATGAAGAAGCTCGAAGATGTGGTCGGCGACAGCCTGTTCGAGCGCGGCTCGCGTGGTGTGGCGCTGACGCGCCGCGGCGGCGAACTCATCGTCAACGCCCGCCGGATCGTGTCGCTGCTGGATGAGACGGCGGCATCGATGGTCGCAGCGCCGCTTGGCGGGCCGGTGCGCATCGGCATTCCGGAGGAATATGGCCACGCGATCCTGTCGCGCGCGCTCGGCGCCTTTGCCAAGCGCCATCCGCAGGTCGACATCACCGTCCGCTACGCTCATTCCGGTGCGCAGATCGCGGCGCTCGCCGCCGGCGAGCTCGACCTGGCGGTGGTGTTCGAATGGCAGGATCTCTCCGGCGGTGAGGTGCTGATGCATGACCCGACCGTGTGGGTGACGTCGGAGCTGCATCACATGCATGAGGAGCGGCCGGTGCCGATCGCGCTCTACAACCGTGCCGGCTGGTGCAAGGATTTCGCCATCAAGTCGCTGGAGCAGCGCGGTCTCGTCTATCGTGTCGCTTATACCAGCGATACCAATGGCGGCCTGCGGCTCGCCGTCACCTCCGGGCTGGCGATCGCGCCGATCTCGCGCAGCAACATCCCGGCCGGTTGCCGCGAACTTACGGCAGCCGACGGGTTCGGCGACATCGATTCCTCGAATGTGGTGCTGCGGCGCAATCCGAACGCGTCCGGCGAGGCCATCGACGGGATGGAAGAGGCGATCCGAGAGGCGTTCACCAACCGCTAATGCATGTCGCGCAAAAGTGCGCAGCGGTTTTGCGATACCGACATGCATAAAAAAGAACTTAAAGCGCGTTGCATGAATCCATTCAAATGCGACGCGCTTTAAAACACGGCGGCTTTACTTCAGCTCCAGCAGCCGCTCCAGATAGCTGCGCTCGATGTCGGGGCTGAGCGCGTTGCCGAGCCGCTTGCGGATCGCTTCGAGGATCTGGCGGGCGCGCTGCACGTCGATCTCGTCCGGCACCTTCACCGACTCGCCGAAATCGGGACCCTCGGTGGCACGTGGCCGGCCGAGCGGATCGCGGTCGGCATTCTGCTGGCGTCCGCCCCGCTCGCCGTCGCCCTCGTCGCCCTGCATGGCCTGCAATTGCTTCATCATGTCCTTGGCGCCCCTGCGCAACGCTTCCAGCGCGCGGCCCTGGTGACCGACGGCCTGGTCGCCATCGCTGTCGCCAAGCGCCTGTTCGGCGTTGCCCATGGATTTGCCGGCCTCGCCAAATCCTTCATTGGGCTCGAGACCCATGCCTTCGAGGCCCTTCCTCAGCTGGTCGAGCTCGCTTTGCAGCTTGCCCTGGCCTTCCTGCAACTGCTTCAGCGCATCGGCGAATTCCTGCGGCGTCATCGGCTTCGGCCGGCCGAGCGGATCGCGGTCTTCACCTGGGCCGGGCCGCTCGCCCTGTTCGCCCATTTGGCCCTGCTCACCGTTCTCGCCGAGTTGCTCGTCGCGGTTCTCCCCGCGCTGGCGCTGGCCGCGCTGCATCTGGTCCATGCGGAAGGTCTCGTTCATCATCTCCTGCTGGCGCCGCATGATCTCGCCGAGCTTGTCCATCTGCTGGCGCATTTCGCTGTTCTGCTGGCCGCCCTGCTGCTGACGTCCGGCCTGCAGATTGTTCATCATGTCCTGCAGTTGCGAAAGCAATTGCTGCGCGCTGTCGCGGTCGCCGGACTTCGCCAGGTTTTCGATCTGATCCATCATCCGTTCGATGTCGCTCTGGCGCAGCTCCTGGCCGTTCTGCTGCATCTGCGGCGCATTCGGATTCTGCTGCGCACGCTGGGCGAATTCCTGCAGGAACTGGTTCATCGCCTCGCGCAGTTCCTTCATCGCCTTGTCGATTTCCTCGTCGCTGGCGCCGTTCTTGATCGCGTCCTGCAGCGCCTGCTGCGCCTGGCGCAGCCGCCTTTCTGCCTCCGAAAGATTGCCTTGCTCGATGCCGAGCGCGATCTCCCACAGATAGGCGACCTCGTCGCGCAGCTTGTCGTCGTTGTCGGCCATCTTCAATCGGGTGCGGGCGCTCATGATGGCGAGGTAGTGCGCCATGTTGTCGAACGTGTCTTCGGGCCTGAGCGTGATCGCGTCCATCAGGTCGAGCACGCGGCTCTTGGCGTTGGCGTCGAGAGCCAGCATGCGGCGCTGCTCGATCACGGCCCTCGCCAGCGGATTGGAGAACGGCCGCTCCGGCATCACCAGCGTCTTGGTTTCGCTGGTTGCCGTATGTCCGGCATCGTCGGTGGCGATAAGCCTGAGCTTGATATTGCCGCCGGCCCAGACATGCTCCGTCAGGTCCTTCGTGGTCTTGGCGGCATTGCCCTTGGCGCCGCGACGCGGCAGCGTCAGCGGCATTTCGGGCGGGCCATAGAGCGGATGCGCATTCGGCGCCGGCGGGTCGGCCAATACGAAATCCGCCTTGGCGGAGGCCGCGCCATAGTCGTCGTCGATCTGGTAGTTGAGTTCGAAGGAACCATTGACGGCGCGTTTCGGCTCGCCGACGAAGCGGATCTGCGGCGGCTGGTCAGGGATCACCGCGAACGCCCAGTTGCCGAGTTCGTCATTGCCCGAGTTCAGCGTCAGCGTGCCGTTGGCCGTCAGCTTTCCGGTAAACTGGCGCACCGTGGAGGGCGTTGCCGTGGAGGGCGTTGCCGCCGCCGGCTTGGCCGCGTCAGCCTGCTGCCCGGCCGGCTCGATGGTGCGGGCGTTGCCGTCGGCGTCGGCGTAGCTCAGCGTTTCCTCGCCCGAACCCCCGGTGACGCGCAGCGACACATCGCTGCCTTCCGGAACGGTGAAGGTGGACGCCGCCTGATTGCCATTATTGGCGAGGGCCGGGTTGGCGAGGGCTGGAGAAGTGAGGAAGACCGGCGGTCTGCCGGTGTAGGCCGGCGGCGTCACCCAGGCGTCGATGCGCGGCGGCACCGCGTCGCGCGCAGCGTGGGCACTGAACCCGTCTGCTATGCGGCCGCCCGACGGCCCGAAGGAGAAGGCAAAAGCGGTGACCAACAAAAGCGCCGCCACGGCGCGCAGCCCCCACGGGTCGCGCTCCGGCACCCGGGTGCGTGGCAGGTCGCCACCGAGGTTGCCGAGTTTTTCGGCCATGCGTTTCTGGTGCTCGCGCCACAGAGCTTGCGAAAAAATGCTTTCCCTGCCGCTCGGCCGGTCCGTCTGCACCAGCACCGGGCTGTGCAGCAACTGGTTGGCGGCCTCAATGCGCCGGTCGATCTCGGCGCTGGTCGGCAGCCGGAAGAAACGCAGGGGATAGAGCGCGGCAAGGGCTGCGACGCCGAACACTGCCATGAGGCCGATGCGCACCGTGTCGGGCAGCAGAAGGAAGAGGCCGAGCCACGAGACGCTGAGGAACAGGCTGGCGACAATGACCAGCGGAAGCAGCAACGGCCAGCCACGCTCGACCGTCATCGAAACCCGCGTCGCCAGCCGGCTCAGGGCAAGGCGCCCGGCCAGGCTGCGATCGCTGGTGATGGTGGGTCGTTGCGTCATCGGCCCTTCCTGTTCGGGCGGGATAACCCGAACCTCACAAATCTATCGCACCGGCCCGAAAATCGGATGCGAAGGACTCAAAGTCTTAGGTGCACGTCACTCGAAGCATATCAACAAACACGGCGAAGGCGAGGCGGTTCCCGAAAACGTGAACAATACCGTCCCTGTTCTCGTCAGAATTTAGCCGGATTGGCGTTTGCACCGCAGACCAGCACGGCGACACGCTCGCCCGCAGCCCGCGCGTAGCGGCCGGACAGGATCGCCGCGAAGGCCGCGGCGCCGCCCGGCTCGGAGATGATTCGCACCCGGTCCCAAAGCGCCGCCTGCGCGGCGATGATCTCATCGTCGCTGACCAGTATGGAACGCTCGACGAAGGCTTCGGCGATCGGAAACATCATTTCGCCGACGCGCTTCGGCGCCAGCGAATCGGCGGCGATGCCCTCAGTCGGCGCATCGACGGGCCGGCCGGCCTCGAAGGCGCGATAGAGCGTCGGTGCGCCCTCGGGCTCGACGGCGATGATCCTGATGCGGCCGGCAAACCAGGCGGCAATGCCGCCGATCAGGCCGCCGCCACCAACGGCGACCAGCAGCGTGTCGAGCTCAGGCAGGTCGGCCTCGATCTCGAGGCCAAGCGTGCCTTGCCCGACAAGCGTTTCCTCCTGGTTGAAGGCGTGAATCTGGAGCGCGCCGGACTTTTCCGCGAAGTCTTCGCTGGCCGCCAAGGCCTCGGCATAACGCGCGCCGCCGACGACCAGCTCGGCACCGTAGCTGCGGATGCGTTCCAGCTTGGCCGGCGGGCTCACTTCGGGAACGAAGATGGTTGCCTTGTGGCCGAGCCGCATGGCGGCATAGGCGACCGCGGCACCATGATTGCCGCCCGATGCCGCGACGACGCCAGCCTTGGGAACCGGCCGCTCGAGAAGATTGGTGAAGGCGCCACGCGCCTTGAACGAGCCGGAATGCTGCAGACATTCGAGCTTAAGGTCGATGCTAAGAGGCGGACGGCCGAAATCGGCCATGTCGACGCGCAGCACCGGCGTGTGGCGCACGAATGGCCGGATCCGCGGTTCCATTGCGGCGATGCGTTCGCGTGTGATCATATTGCCGTTCAGCATGGTCTGCTCCCAAGGGTTGACATTACTTAGTAACTTAGCAAAATGGCTAAATGCAAGAGGTTCATGTCTTCAAGGCGATCGCCAACGAGCGCAGGTTGCAAATCCTCGATTGGCTGAAGGACCCGCGCGCGCATTTTCCACGCCAAGCGGATGGCGATCTGGTCGAGGATGGCGTCTGCGCGCTGCTGATCGCGGAAAAGCTGGGAATCACCCAGGCGACACTCAGCGAGCATATGCGGGTGCTGACCCAAGCCGGTCTTCTGCGCAGCAAGCGTATCAAGCAATGGACGTTCTATCGCCGCGACGAGGACAGGATCGCGCAGACCAGGGCGCTGATTCAGCACCGGCTGTAGCGCTGCAGGCGCTCTATTCTTGTTTGACCATGATCTTTTCCGAAAACCGGTTCCCACTTTTCGCTGACGCGGACCTTCGGTTCGGGATCATGGTCTATTCCAGCCAGTCGGGCAGCGAATCCAGCCCGATCAGTTCCTCATACGTCTGGCGCGGGCGCACGACATGGAAACGGTCGCCGTCGACCAGCACTTCGGGCACCAGCGGCCTGGTGTTGTAGGTGCCGGCCTGCACCGCACCGTATGCTCCGGCGGTGGCGATGGCGATCAGGTCGCCGGCCCTCAGCCGCGGCAGGTCGCGGTCGAGGCCGAGATAATCGCCGGTCTCGCAGACCGGGCCGACGACGTCGACCATCATGCGCGGTGCTGCAGCCGGCTGCTGCACCACCGGTTTGATGTCATGGAAGGCGTCGTAAAGTGTCGGCCGGATCAGATCGTTCATCGCGGCGTCGACGACCAGGAAATTCTTGGCGTCGCCTTCCTTCACGAAGATCACTTGCGAGACCAGGATGCCGGCATTGCCTGATATCAGCCGGCCCGGCTCGAACATCACCTTCAATCCAAGCTTCGTGACGTGCTTCTTGACGATCTGGGCATATGCGTCCGGCAAAGGAGGCGGGCTGTTGTCGACGCGGTAGGGAATGCCGAGGCCACCGCCGAGATCGATATGCTCGATGGCGTGCCCATCGGCGCGCAGCACGCCGACCAGCTCCACCAGCAGCGCGAAGGCGTCGTCGAAGGGCTGCAATTCGGTGATCTGGCTGCCGATATGGGTGTCGATGCCGGTGACCTTGATGCCAGGCAGTTCAGCCGCGCGGGCATAGACCTGGCGCACCTTCTGCCAGGGAATGCCGAACTTGTTCTCGGCCCTGCCGGTAGAGATCTTCTTGTGGGTCTTGGCATCGACATCCGGGTTGATGCGCAGCGAGATCGACGCGACCTTGCCCAGCGCCGTGGCGCGGGCCGACAGCAATTCAAGTTCCGGTTCGGATTCGACATTGAAACAGAGAATGCCGGCAGAGAGCGCAAAATCCATTTCGCGGGCGGTCTTGCCGATGCCCGAAAACAGGATCTTGTTGGCCGGAATGCCGGCGGCCAGCGCGCGGCGCAATTCGCCTTCCGAGACCACGTCGGCGCCGGCGCCGAGTTTTGCCAGGATCTTTAGCACCGCCTGGTTGGAATTCGCCTTCATCGCGTAGCAGACCAGCGCGTCGAGCCCGGCAAAGGCCTGCGCAAACACGCGAAAATGCCTGGTCAGCGTCGCCGTCGAATAACAATAGAACGGCGTGCCGACGCTTGCCGCGATATCGGATATCGCCACGTCCTCGGCATGCAGCACGCCGTCGCGGTAGTCAAAATGGTTCACAACAGTGGTTCCGGAAGTTGGAGCACGATGAGATCGGCCGATCTCATCGGCTCTAGATCAGCGGGTCGAGAATGAACTTCTTGTCCTCGACCGGTTTTTCCGGCTCCGGCGGCACAGGCTGCTCGGCTTTTTGTGCGTCCTTGCGCGCCTGCACGGCCGCCTCATAGGGCGTGTCGAGGCCGGCTTTCCTGCCGCAGGCCGTTACGGTTGCCAGCGCCGCCAGCAGCGCGAGCGTCACCAAAATCCTGCTTGCGGTCATCCGTGCCATCCGTCCGAAACTTTTGCCCGCCGCTTTTTAGCCGAGTTTTTCTGGCATTGCACCTAGTGCGGTGGATTTGAAGTTCCTGGCATTGATGGCATTCGCGTTGAGGAACTTCAAATCCAAAACCACACTAGAATTTCATTAATTAACTCGTGCGGCTTTGAATCTGAAATTTGCTCGCCGCGCTGCTCCAACGTGATGCGAATTTCGGATTCGCCGCACGAGCATCACGCCTTGGCGATGTGCTTTTTCCAGTACCGGATCTGCTTCCTCACTTCCGACGGCGCGGTGCCGCCGAAGCTCGTGCGGCTCTTCACCGAGTTCTGCACGGCGAGCACGGAAAACACGTCCGCCGTGATGCCGGGGTGAATGGACTGCAAGTCTTCCAGCGGCAGCCTGTCGAGCCCGATTTTCTTCTCCTCGGCCAGCGCCACCGCACGGCCGGTGACGTGGTGCGCCTCGCGGAACGGCAGGCCAAGCGTGCGCACCAGCCAGTCGGCAAGGTCGGTCGCCGTCGAATAGCCTGACCCGGCGGCCTTTTTCATGGCGGCGGCGTTCACCGTCATGTCGCGTACCATGCCGGTCATCGCCGCCAGCATCAGGTCGAGCGTCTCGGCGGCATCGAACACGGACTCCTTGTCCTCCTGCATGTCCTTGCCGTAGGTCAGCGGCATGCCCTTCATCACCGTCAGCAGGCCGACCAGATGGCCGGTGACGCGCCCGGTCTTGCCGCGCACCAGCTCGGCGGCGTCGGGGTTCTTTTTCTGCGGCATGATCGAGGAGCCGGTGGAGAATGAGTCCGACAGCCTGACGAAGCCGAATTGCGGCGTCGACCAGATGATGATCTCTTCGGCCAGCCGCGACAGATGCGTCGCGCAGATTGCCGCCAGCCCTAAGAATTCGAGCGCGAAATCGCGGTCCGAAACGCTGTCGAGGGAATTGCGCATCGGCTCGCGGAAGCCGAGAGCCTTGGCCGTCTTGTGGCGGTCGATCGGAAAGCTGGTGCCGGCAAGGGCGGCCGCGCCGAGCGGGCTTTCGTCCATCCGCTCGATGGCGTCGCGAACACGCGACAGGTCGCGCGAAAACATCTCGACATAGGCCATGCAGTGATGGCCGAAGGTCACCGGCTGCGCCGCCTGCATATGGGTGAAGCCCGGCATCACCGTCGCCGCATGCTCCTCGGCCCGTTCGAGGAACGCCGTGATCAGGCCTTTCAGCGCCTCGGCGACGCGAAAGCACTCGTCCTTGACCCATAGCCTGAGATCGACCGCCACCTGGTCGTTGCGCGAACGGGCGGTGTGCAGGCGGCCGGCGGCCGGGCCGATCAGCTCGGCAAGGCGGGCCTCGACATTCATGTGGATGTCTTCCAGCCTGGTCGAGAACTCGAACGTGCCGGCTTCGATCTCTGTCAGGATCGTGTTCAGCCCGTGAGCGATTTTTTCTTGATCGGCCGCCGAAATAATGCCCGTTTGCGCCAGCATCTCGCTATGGGCGATCGAGCCTCTGATATCCTGCGCGTAGAGTTTGCGGTCGAACGAGATCGACGCGTTGATCGCTTCCATGATCGCGGCCGGACCCGAGGCAAATCGTCCGCCCCACATCTGGTTGCTGGCCTTCCTGTCGCTCATCGCTATAACCCGTGCTCCGGAGCAGTTTTAAAAAATGGCAGACGGCAATCGATTTTTCCCGGCCCCGCGCCTCATCCTCGCCGCTTTGGTGGCGGGCGTGCTGGCCGGCGCGGTCGCGGTATATGTCAGCGAGAGCGGTTCTGGCAACAACGCGCCCGCTCAAGTCGCCGTTGACGACAGCAAGGACGATGTCGCCTGCGCCGCCAAGGTCGACCGTGCCAAGACGGTCGCGGCGGCTGCCACCGGCCAGGTTGCCGCACTGTTGCCGGCCGATCCGCCGCAATCGCTGAAAGGTCTTGCCTTCGACGACCCTGGCGGCAGGCCGATGACGCTCGCCGGCCATGCCGGCAAGACGGTGCTGCTCAATCTGTGGGCGACATGGTGCGCGCCCTGCCGTGCCGAAATGCCGGCGCTCGACGCGCTGCAGAAAGAAATGGGCAGCGACGCCTTCGAGGTCGTCGCGGTCAACGTCGATGTCGGCGACGACACCAAGCCGAAGAAGTTCCTCGAGGAAACCGGCGTCGAGGCGCTCGGCTATTACCGTGATTCGACGATGGCGCTGTTCAACGATCTCAAGACGCGCGGCCTGGCGCTCGGCCTGCCGGTCACCATGCTGATCGACGGTGAAGGTTGCCTGATTGCCCACATGAACGGCCCGGCCGAATGGTCGAGCCCCGATGCCAAGCGGCTGGTCGAAACGGCGCTTGGCAAGTCGGACTAGGCACCGGCCATCGTGCCGGTCCTGTCGCGTTGTTCGAGTGGTAAGCCGGCTTTTCAATTGCTTTCTATCGGCGCTTATTTCGAAGCGTGCACCACTTTAGGTGGAGATCAAGTTCATCGATCCGCAACAAAACCGTTGTCCAACTGTCACGAGCGGCACATATTGCCTTTGCGAGGGTGCCACTTTCGCCAATGATAAACGGGAGATGAAACATGAAGTTCTTCGGCTTCGCGGCCGGTGTTGCCGCCACCTTGACCCTGTTTTCCACCACTTCCGCCTTCGCCGTCACGCAGATCAGCTGGTGGCACGCCATGACTGGCGCCAATGCCGAGGTCGTCGACAAGATTTCTAAGGATTTCAACGCCAGCCAGAG
This sequence comes from Mesorhizobium sp. M1312, assembly GCF_040318115.1. Lineage (NCBI taxonomy): Bacteria > Pseudomonadati > Pseudomonadota > Alphaproteobacteria > Hyphomicrobiales > Phyllobacteriaceae > Mesorhizobium > Mesorhizobium sp. M1312. The sequence continues at coordinate 86,008 of NZ_JAMYLQ010000021.1, forward strand.
CGATTATGAGCTGGTTCCGGTGTTCAAGGGCACCTATCCCGAGACGCTGAATGCCGGCATCGCTGCCTTCCGCGCTGGACAGGCGCCCGATATTCTCCAGGTGTTCGATGTCGGCACCGGCGTGATGATGGCGGCCGAGGGTGCGATCAAGCCGGTGGCTGAGGTGATGACCGGTGCCGGGATGACCTTCGACAAGAGCCAGTATTTGCCCGGCATCGTCGGCTATTATTCGAAGCCGGACGGCACCATGCTGTCCTTCCCCTACAACTCCTCCTCGCCGATCCTCTATTACAACAAGGACATCTTTCAGAAGGCGGGTCTCGACGTGAACAGCCCGCCCAAGACCTGGAACGAGCTGTGGGAAGCTGCCAAGAAGATCAAGACCAGCGGCGCCGCCTCATGCGGCTATACCTCGACCTGGCTGACCTGGATCCATCTGGAGAATTTCGCGGCGTGGAATGATGTGTCGTGGGCCACCCAGCAGAACGGTCTGGCCGGCGGTGATGTCGAACTCAAGATCAACGCGCCGATCTTCGTCAACCACTTCCAGGCGCTCGCAGACCTCGCCAAGGACGGCACCTTCAAATATGGCGGGCGCACTTCCGAAGCCAAGCAGATCTTCCTTGCCGGCGAATGCGGCATCTTCACCGAATCGTCGGGCGGCCTCGGCGACATCGTCAAGTCCGGCATGAACTATGGCATCGGCCAGCTTCCCTACGATACCGACGCCAAGGGCGCACCGCAGAACACCACGCCGGGCGGCGCCAGCCTGTGGGTGTTCGGCAACAAGTCGGACGAGCAATACAAGGGCGTCGCGGCCTTCTTCGCCTATCTGTCCAAGACCGATGTGCAGGAATATCTGCACCAGAAGTCGGGATACCTGCCGGTGACGCTCGCCGCCTACGAGGCGACCAAGAAATCAGGCTTCTATGAAAAGAACCCCGGCCGCGAGACACCCATCCTGCAGATGACGGGCAAGGCGCCGACCGATAACTCGAAGGGCGTGCGCCTGCCGAATCTGCCGCAGGTGCGCGATATCCAGAACGAGGAGTTGGAGAAGATGCTGGCCGGCCAGCAAACCGCTCAGCAGGCGCTTGACAATGCGGTCACGCGCGGCAACGCCGCGATCAAGGAAGCGCTGGAGAACTGACGAGATTATCTCGGTTAACCGATTGGAATATCGCCCACGCGAGCTCGCGTGGGCGACCCCTGGATAGCGAGGGAAATCAGCCTGTCTCCACGCATCGTCTTTCCCCACAAGATCCTGCCCTACCTGCTGGTGGCGCCACAACTCGCCATAACACTGGTTTTCTTCTACTGGCCGGCCGGTCAGGCGCTTTACCAATCGATGCTCAGGCAAGACCCGTTCGGGCTGAGGAGCAGGTTCGTCTGGTTCGCCAATTTCCGGAAGGTACTGGCCGATCCGGCCTACCTCAATTCGATCCAGGTCACCGTGGTGTTCTCGCTTGCGACCGCGATCGTTGCGATGGGCGTGGCCCTTTTGCTTGCAGTCATGGCCGAGAAGGCGGTGCGCGGCAAAGGCCTCTACCGCACACTGCTGATATGGCCTTATGCCGTGGCGCCGGCGATTGCCGGCATGCTGTGGCTGTTTCTGTTCAATCCTTCGATCGGCTCGTTGGCGTATTTGCTGAGAAGCCTCGGCATCGCATGGGACCCGCTGCTCAACGGCACCCACGCCATGATCCTGCTGGTGTCGGCGGCTGCCTGGAAGCAGATCAGCTACAATTTCCTGTTCTTCGTCGCCGGCCTGCAGGCGGTGCCGAAAACGCTGATCGAGGCGGCGGCCATGGATGGCGCCGGCGAGACCAAGCGCTTCTGGACCATCGTCTTCCCGCTGCTTGCGCCGACGACGTTTTTCCTGCTGGTCGTCAACACTGTCTATGCCCTGTTCGACACTTTCGGCATCGTTCATGCCGTCACCGGCGGCGGGCCGGGCAAGACCACCGAGACGCTGGTCTACAAGGTCTACAATGACGGCTTCGTCAATCTGATCCTGGGTGACTCGGCGGCGCAGTCGGTCATCCTGATGGCCATCGTCATTGCGCTCACCGCCATCCAGTTCCGCTATGTGGAACGCAAAGTCCATTACGGTTGAGAGCAGCGATGATCGGCCAATCCCCGCTCCGCACCTTTATCGCCCATGCCGTGCTCATCCTTGGCATATTGATCGTGGCTTTTCCGATCTACTACACCTTCGTTGCCTCGACACACACGTTGCAAACCATCCTCAGGCCGCCGCTGCCGCTGTTGCCCGGCAGTCGGCTCTGGAACAATTACAGCGAGGCGCTGTTCGGCGGTATTGGCCGCATCGGCGGTGTCAGCGTCGGCAGACTGCTCCTCAACACCACGGTCATGGCGCTCGGCGTTGCGGTGGGAAAGATCTTCATCTCGATCCTGTCGGCCTACGCGATCGTGTTCTTCCGCTTTCCCCTGCGCATGACCTTCTTCTGGCTGATCTTCATCACCTTGATGCTTCCCGTGGAGGTGCGCATTCTGCCGACCTACAAGGTAATGGTCGATCTCGGCATGATCGACACCTATGCTGGCCTGATCATCCCGCTGATCGCCTCGGCCACCGCGACGCTGCTGTTCCGCCAGTTCTTCATGACCATACCGGGCGAATTGGTCGAGGCGGCGCGAGTCGACGGTGCCGGGCCATGGCGCTTCTTCTTCGATATCCTCTTGCCACTGTCGCGCACCAACATCGCGGCGCTGTTCGTGATCCTCTTCATCTATGGCTGGACGCAGTATCTTTGGCCGCTGCTGGTCACCAACAGCAACGATATGAATACCATCGTCATCGCGCTGAGAAAGATGGTTTCCTTCGCCGATGCCGACACCGAATGGCACCTGGTCATGGTCACAGCGATGCTGGCCATCGTGCCGCCGATCCTGGTGGTCGTGCTGATGCAACGCTGGTTCGTGCGCGGCCTGGTCGAATCCGAAAAGTGAGAAGCCGATGGCGACCGTCGATCTGAAGGACGTGAAGAAGGTTTATCCCGGCGGCGTCGAAGCGGTGAAGCGCGTTTCCATCGCCATTCCCGACAAGGAGCTTTGCGTGCTGGTCGGCCCATCCGGCTGCGGCAAGTCCACGCTGCTGAGGATGATCGCCGGGTTGGAGACCATTTCTGCCGGTACAGTCGCCATCGACGGCAAGGTGGTCAACGCCATCGGTCCGACCGAGCGCGACATCGCCATGGTGTTCCAGAACTACGCGCTTTACCCCCATATGAAGGTCTACGACAACATGGCCTATGGCCTGCGCAATCGCGGCACGCCGAAGGACGAGATCGACAGCAGGGTGCGCTCGACAGCCAAGGTGCTGGAGCTTTCGGCGCTGCTCGACCGGCGGCCGCGCGAGCTTTCCGGCGGCCAGCGCCAGCGTGTCGCCATGGGCCGCGCCATCGTGCGCAATCCGAAAGTCTTCCTGTTCGACGAGCCGCTCAGCAATCTCGATGCGAAACTGCGCGGCCAGATGCGGGTCGAGATCAAGAATTTGCAGCGCACGCTTGGCGTCACCTCGGTCTATGTCACCCACGACCAGCTCGAGGCGATGACGCTGGCCGACATCCTTGTTGTCATGAACGCCGGACTGGTCGAGCAAACGGGGGCGCCGCTCGACATCTACGAAAAGCCGGCCTCGATCTTCGTCGCTTCCTTCATCGGCGCGCCGCCGATGAATCTTCTGGCGCTGACCGGAAGTTCCTCAGGCCCGATACTGGCTGACGGCACGGCGATCGGCTTTGCGGCTCCCGAAACACCAGCCGTGACACTGGGGTTTCGCCCTGAAGATGCCGACGTCACCTTCAATGCGGAGGCGCTGCCCGGTGCTCTGGTCCTGCCGGCGACGGTCGAAGCGGTCGAGCCGGTCGGTGCCGAGAGCTTTCTTCACTGCGCCGCAGCGGGCAGCCGTATCATCGTGCGCGTCTCAGGGCGCGCCACCGCAAAGCCCGGTGATCAGTTGCGCGTCGTGGCCAAGGCCGAAAAGCTGCATTGGTTCGATCAGGCTGGAAAGCGGGTCGATTGAGCAGCGAACTGCGAGAGACGCGAGAGCGTTTCAGGCAAACACATGCGCCTTGCCGGAAACGGTCAGCCGAACGATCTCGCCAACCACGGGTGTGTCCATGCCGGGCTTGCGCAGGATCAACGGCGTGTTGCCGATCGCGGCTGCGTCCGGTGGATCGGGACTGTTCAAGAGCCGCACCGCGATGGTGCACATCGAGCCGGCGAATTCGGACTCCGTGACCTCGCCGAACAGCATGTCCGGCGTGCCCGACATGCCTTCGCGCGATATCCGTTTCAGCAGCACCTGTTCCGGCCGCAGCATGATGCGGGCGATATCGCGCCGCTCGGTGCTGTCGACGGCGATGCGGCCGAGCGGCGAGCTGGCGAAGCCGTCCGCGATCTTGGCCGGCAGGATGATGGCATCGCCGAGGAATTCGGCGACCATCCTGTCCTTCGGCTTGAGATAGAGCTCGCGCGGCGTGCCGACCTGCGAAAATATGCCATCGCGCATCACCGCGACCTGGCTGGCAAAGGACAGCGCCTCGGCCTGGTCGTGCGTGACAAGGATTGTGGTGATGCCGGCGGTCTCCAGAAGCTCGGCCACCGCCTTGCGCATCGAGGCGCGCAGACCGGTGTCGAGCGCCGAGAACGGTTCGTCAAGCAGCATCAGCCGCGGCTTCATGGCCATGGCGCGGGCCAGCGCCACACGCTGCTGCTGGCCGCCGGAAAGCTCGTGCGGCCGCCGTTTCAGGATCGCCTTGTCGAGCCCGACGATATAGGCGAGCTCGACGATGCGCTCGGTGCGCTTGTCCTCGTGATGTCGCATGCCGAAACCGATATTGGCGGCGATGCTCAGATGCGGGAACAGGGCGCCGTCCTGCGCCACCACGCCGATGCCGCGCCGATATGCTGGCACGGCGGTGCCGCCATTGGCCAGCACCTCGCCGTCGAGCACGATGCGGCCCTGGTCCGGCGCCTCGAAGCCGGCGATCAGTCGCAGCAAGGTGGTCTTGCCGCAGCCGGACGGCCCGACGATCGCGGTGCGGCTGCCGCTGGTCACGCTGAGATCGACACCGGCCAGTGCGGCCACCGGGCCGTAGTGCTTGTGCACGTCGGTGAGTTCGAGGAAGCTCATCGTCCGGCCATCCGCTTCGACTGGACATAGAGCAGCCAGGTCAGGGGCAGCGACATCGCCACCATGACGAGGGCGTAAGGTGCGGCGGATGCATAGTCGATCTCGCCGCTGTGGGCCCAGAACGCCATCGCCAGCGTGCGGGTGCCGTTGGGCGCCAGCATCTGCGTTGCGGTCAATTCGTTCATGATGCCGAGCGCCACCAGCGCCATGCCCGCCGCGGCCCCGGGCGCCGACAGGCGAATCGTCGTCGACCACAGCGCCTTGAGCGGTGACCGGCCGAGACTGGCGGCGGCGCGTTCGAGCTCGACCGGCGCCTGCGCGATCGAGGCCCGCAGGCTGATCAAGGCGCGCGGCAGGAACATCAGCGCATAGGCAACGAGGATCGTGAACAGGGTCTGATAAAGCGGCAAGGCGATGCGCACGGTGATGGTGACCAGCGCCAGCGCCACGACGACGCCGGGCAGCGAGCCGACGATATAGTTGCAGCCTTCCAGAAGACGCTGCAGCGGTCCCGGCGCGCGGATCGAGATCCAGGCCATCGGCATGGCGGCGGTGGTGGCGAGCAGGGCGCCGGCGAGCGCCAGGAACAGCGTCTGGCCGAGCGCCAGGCCGATCTCATCGAGGTGCCAGACATCGGCACCGCCGGCCACGAGCCAACGGCCGATGGTGACGAACGGCACGCCCAGCGCCAGCAGGGTGGTGGCGACCGGCAGAGCCAAGCACGGGATCGTGGCGCGGCCGAGCCTTGTGCGTTGCTGCTGGCGCGCGGCGCCCGAGCCGACGCGGGCATAGCGCTCCTCGCCGCGCACCAGCACTTCGATCCCGAGCAGCACGAAACAGCATGTCACCAGCACCGCCGCCAGCATGTTGGCGGCGGGGCCGTTGAAGGTCGACTGGAACTGGTCGACGATCGCCGTGGTGAAGGTGTCGAAGCGGATGAACACGTAGAGGCCGTATTCGGCAAGGAGATGCAGGCCGACCAGCAGCGAGCCGCCGCAGATGGCGAGCCTGAGCTGCGGCAGCACGACACGCCGGAACACGCGCCACGGCCCGAGGCCGACGGCTGCCGCGGCATCTTCGAGAGCAGGATCGAGCCGGCGCAAAGCAGCCGCCACCGGCAGATAGAGGAACGGGAAATAGGCGACGACGGAAACCAGGACGCCGGCCCACAGGCCATGCAGTCCCGGCACCAGGGTGATCCAGGCGTAGCTGTGGACGAAGGCGGGGATGGCGAGCGGCGCCACCGACAGCCAGGCCCATAGCCGGGCACCGGGAAGACTGCTGCGTTCGGTCAGCCAGGCCAGCGCCACCGAGAGCACGATGCAGATCGGTACCGCGAGCACCACCAAAAGCAAGGTGTTGACCAGTAGCTCACCGACGCGAGGCCGGAACACCAGTGCCGATACGGTCTCCCAGCCGGTCTGCACGGCAACCCAGATGATGAAGCCAAGCGGCAGCAGGGAGAAAAGTGAGATCAGGATGGCGGCGAGCGAAATCCAGGATATGGGCCGCCGGCGCGTCCATCGCGCAGCCACCATGCCGGTCGGCAAGCCTGAACGTGCAAGGTCGGCCGCAGACTGCATCAGCTCAGGCGCCGCGCCGCTGCCGCCCGGTGGCGGAAGCCGGTCGAAGGGCCGCAAACGCGGCCAGAAACGCAGCTTGTCGTCATGGACGAATGCCACCTCGAAAAACAGAGCGCCCCTGCGGAAGCGAATTCCCGCAGGAGCGCAGTCGGTTGCCCTTTTAGGACGAACGCCGACTAAAGCAAGCCGGCTGCCGTCATCAGATCGGTCACCTTCTTGGAGTTCAGCGTCGTCGCGTCGACCTTCGGCGCCTGCAGATCGGCCAGCGGCACCAGCGCCGGATTGGAATCCGCGCCCTTGCCGACGGCGTACTCGAAGGAATTGCCGGTCTTCAGCACGTCCTGACCACCCTTGCCGGTCACCCATTTCAGGAAGGCCTGGGCCTCCTTCGGGTGCTTGCTGGAGGCCAGCACGCCACCGCCGGAAACCGAGACGAACGCGCCCGGATCCTGGTTCTTGAAATAGTGGAGCCCGATGTTCTTGCTGTTCTCGCCGGTCTTGGCCTGGTCGCCGTAGTAGTAATAGTGATAGATCACGCCACCTTCGACCTCGCCGGCATTGACCGCCTTCATCACCGTGCTGTTGCCTTTATAGGCGGTAAAGTTCTCTTTCATCGCCTTCAGCCAGTCGGCGGTTGCGGCCTCACCCTTGAGCTGCAACAGGGCGCTGACGATCGCCTTGAAATCGGCGCCGGAGGGCGAAGCGGCCCAACGTCCCTTCCAGCTCGGATCGGCGAGATCAAGCAGCGACTTGGGCAACTGCTCGGCGGTCAGCTTGGTCTTGTTGTAGACAAAGACGGTGCTGCGCGCGGCGATCCCCACCCATTTGCCGCTGGATGGCTGGTACTCCTGCGGAACCTGGGCCAGCGTCTCGGCATCGACCGGCGCGAACAGGCCGGCGGATTCGACCAGCACCATGGCCGGGGAGTTTTCCGTCAGGAACACGTCGGCCGGCGAGGCGGCGCCTTCGGCGACGATCTGGTTGGAGAAATCGCTGTCGCCGCCGTGCCGGACGGTGACCTTGATGCCGGTTTCTTTGGTGAAACCTTCAACCCAGGCATCGGTCAGGCTTTCGTGCTGGGCGTTGTAGACGACGATGCCGCCGTCCTGGGCCATTGCCGGGCCGGCGATCAGGCTGATTGCCAGTGCCGTGGCTCCGGCAAGGGCGGAAAGAGCATATTTCATGGACGTTATCCCTCTCGATCTCGATGGTCTTTGATTTAGCAAGGCTGCACCTATCAATTCCTGATCGGTCTAGTCAAGATTGATGAGCGGCGTAATCGGGCGCTGGAGGTGAAACCTTCGTGATATTCCCATATTCGGCTTGGACATTATTCGCCGGCCACGTAACAAATCAGCGCCGAGGCGCGAATATCGGGGAGTGAACTCTTGTGACCGGCAAGGACGAGGCCGAGCTTTCCCGGCTGATGCGGGCCGCGATCGCGGGAGATGAAAGGGCTTACGCCGACTTTCTGCGCCGGACGGCTGCTCTCGTTCGCGGCTTTGTCAGGCGCAAGATCGTTCAGGGCGGGGTCGATCCCGAGGATGTCGTGCAGGAGACCTTGCTGGCCATTCATGTGAAACGGCATACCTGGCGGCAGGATCTGGCTGTGCTGCCCTGGGTTTACACCATAGCGCGTTTCAAGCTGATCGACGCCTTCCGGCGGCGCGGGCGGCGCATCGAGATCGAAATCGATGAGATTGCCGAGACCTTCGCCGAACCGGAGGCCGAGACGGTCAGCGAGCGCGACATCAATCGGGCTCTGGACGGCCTGCCGCCGGCGCAGCGTTCCGTGGTCTCGTCGGTATCGGTCGAAGGCCGTTCCATTGGCGAGACGGCGGCGAAGTTCGGCATCAGCGAGACGGCGGTGCGCGTGTCGCTGCATCGCGGGCTCGCAGCCATCGCCAAACGGTTCGGGGCCAAACAAGTCGGGCGGGCCAAATAATTCGGGCGGGCCAATATTCGGGCGGGAAATGACATGAGGACCGACGATCTCATCAAGGCGCTCGACGCCGATGCCCGCAGCACGGCGATGCCGCTTGGCTCGGCCTGGTGGATAGGCGCAGGTGCGGCTACGCTGATCGCGGCGGTCGTGTTCTGGCTGGCGATCGGCCCACGCGCCGATATCGCCACCGCCATGCAGACGATGCGCTTCCTTGCCAAGTTCGTCTCCACGATGGCTCTGGCCGTCAGCGCCTTCGCCTTGATCCGCGCCCTGTCGACACCCGGTGCATCGACGGGCAGGGCGGCGGCCTGGATGATTGCCGCACCGCTGCTGGTGGCCGTGGCGGTGGTGCTGGAGCTGCTTTCCGTGCCTGCGGCGGACTGGGGCACGCGTCTGATCGGCAGCAATCTGGTCATCTGCCTGACGTTCATTCCGCTGATCGGCATCGGTCCGCTTGCCGTCTTTCTCGCCGTGCTGCGCTATGGCGCGCCGACGCGGCCGGTGCTTGCCGGAACGGTGGCGGGCCTGCTCGCCGGTGGGCTGGCGGCAACTTTCTATGCCGCACACTGCTTCGACGACTCACCGCTTTTCGTCGCCACCTGGTACACGATCGCGATTGCCATCCTCGCCGCGCTCGGGGCGCTCGGCGCGCGGATTTTCGTGCGCTGGTAGCGACGGCCCGAGATCGGAGACCGTGATGCTCTAACGTCAAAACTCATTCATTTCTGAACGACCTGGGTTTCGACCCGTTGCGCAAGTTCGTTCGGAGAACTTCTACGGCAAGCCCTGACCCAATCGAGACTTTACCCGAGGGTAGACGATGGGCAAATCCTGACTCCAATCCGGACCTTGAAGCGGTCTTAAGCGACCTCGGAACCGGACCTTTGCCGCTGGTCGAGAACGGTCGCAGCCTGATAGCCGAGCCCAATGATGGACATGGCGGTGGCTAAGATCGTTCCGGTTCGATCCGCCTTTCCCCTTTATTTCTACGCGGCCGAGGGAGCGGCCGCGGGCGCGAATGCAATGCTAACTGGCCCCGCTGGCCGCCACCGTCCCGGGGGCTGGTATGGCTGCGATGCGGGAAGCCACATTAATAGTGTCGCCTAGAGATCGAACACGTGTTGCCGTGCCCGATGGTTCTCGCCACCACTGGCCCGAATTCGACGCCGATTGGAATCTTTGCGTTCTTCATCTACGACCGCTCACAAGATTGTCAACAATCTTTAAAAGTTTTGTTGACAGGTGATTGATTTGAGCCTTCACTCACAAAAGTCCGCGTATCGGTCGAGTTCTGTCGCAACAATGCGCGGCCTCTAAGGGGAAGAACAATGATCAACAGACGTTCAATAATCACATTCGCCGCGCTCGGCGCCGTCTCCGCGCTGGCAATCATGGCCGGCGGCACAATCACGGTGCACGCCGCCAACAAGGAACTCAAGATCGGCTTTGTCGGCGTGACGAGTGGCGCGGCCGCTGCGTGGGGCACATCCAACGTCCGCTCGATGCAGACACGCGCCGCCTGGATCAACGAAACCGGCGGTGTGAAGATTGGTGACGAGACCTATGACATCAAAATCGTCACCTTCGACGACCAGAAGGACCCGAAGCGGGCGATCGCCGGCATGGAGAAGATGGCCCAGGAGGGCATCCACTATGTCGTCGGTCCGAATGTCGACGACGGCGCGGCGGCGGTGCGTCCCGTGGCAGAATCCAAGGGCATCATCTATTTTCCCTACGCATTCCCGAAGGAACTCTACACCCCGCCGGCGTCCAACGCCGTGCTCGGCATGATCGCCAACTACCAGTCGGCTCCGGCGATCTACAAATATCTCATGGAAAACAGGGGCGTGAAAAAAGTTGCCTTTGTCGCCGCCAACGAATCCGATCCGCTGAGCCAGCGGGATGGCGGTGTTGCCGCGGCAAAGGCGCTCGGGCTCGAGGTTGTGGCTGCCACGGATGTCTACCAAAACGATACCCGCGATTTCACGCCGGTACTGACGCCGATCGTTTTGCAAAAACCGGACCTGCTGGTGCTTTCGGGTGTCGCGCCCGGCAATGCGCCGCTGCTGATCCGCGCCGCGCGCGAGCTCGGCTACGAAGGTCTGATCTCCACCGAAACGGCGCAGGATGCCAAGGTGCTGGAAGAGGGCGCGGGCGAGTTGGCCAACGGCTTCATCTCGGTCGGCGGCGCATCGACGCCCGAAATCGCGTCCGACACGATGAAGGAGTTCGTCGACCGCTATACGAAAATGTTCGGCGAATACAATGACGAGTCCAACACCAAGGTCTACGCGCTCGAATACATCATCGAGACGCTGAAGGCGAACCCGGCCGCGATCGACAATGTCGAGGAGTTCAAGAAGACGATCGACACTTTCTCGGCGCCCAATCCCTATCTGAAGGGCGATGCCAAGCTGACCTATGTCGGAATGACGTCGTTTGGCCAGAAGCGCCAGCTTTCGGTCCCGATGGTGGTCACGGAATACCGCGACGGCAAGTTCGAGACGCTCTTCGTCGCTCAAGTCGATTGACGCAACTGCACTGAAGCGGATTGCCGCAGAGGCTCGTGCATTCGCCTTGAGCCTCTGAATGGCCGGGGAACCATCCTGATGGAACAAGTCATCGCCAACGGGCTTTATCTTGGCGCGCAATACGCCCTGATCGCGCTCGGCCTGACCCTGATCTTCGCGCTGATGAATGTGCTTAACTTTGCCCATGGGCAGATGTACGTTCTCGGCGGCTTCGTCACCTACACCGTCTATGGCCAGCTCGGCATGCCTTTCGTCGTCGCGCTCGTCGCGTCCGGGATCACGCTGCTGGTCATTGGAGCGCTGGTCGAGAAATTCCTTTTCAGAACGGTGATTAGGCGAAGCGTGCGGGAGGAAAGTACGATGCTTCTCGCGGCGGCGGTCGGATTCTTCCTCGACGCGGTGATCCTCCTCCTGTTCGGTGAAAAGCAGCGCGGCGTGCCGAAGATCGTCAACGGCGTCTTCGTCTCCGACAGCCTCATAATGCCTTACGACCGGCTGCTGGTCGGCGCACTCGCCATACTGTTCATCGCCTCCTTCGTGCTTTTCATGCAGTACAGCAAGCCGGGACGCGCCATGCGGGCGCTGGCGCAGGACCGGGTCGCGGCGCAGCTGATGGGCGTCGAGGTCGACCGCTATTCGATGATCGGCTTTGCGCTCGGCGCCATGCTTGCCGGCATAGTCGGCGGGCTGCTGGTCGCCATCACCGGCGTCAATTCGGGCATCGGCGGGTCGATCTCGATCAAGGCGTTCTTGATGGTGATGATCGGCGGGGCCGGCGTGGTCAGCGGAGCGATCGCCGGCGGCTTCATCCTCGGCATGATGGAATCGGTCGGCCTGACGGTGCTACGCCAATATGGCGACGTCACTTATCTCGTCATCTTCGCCGCGCTGATGGTGTTCCTGAGCATCCGCCCGAACGGGCTCATGGGTAAGCCGTGGGGATGATGGACATGAAGCGTACACGCAACATCCTCGCCGTCGCTGTCTTCCTGCTGGTCGTACTCGTCGGCGTGCCCTGGCTGATCGAGGCGACCGGTCGGCTCGACCTCTACTACACGCTGACCTCGGTCGCGCTGCTCAGCATCGCCAGTGCCGGGGTGTGGGTGACTTTCTACATCGGCCGCATCAATATCGGCCAGGGCGCCTTCGCGCTTATGGGCGGCTATGTTTCGGCCATTCTTGTCGTCCAGTACGGTGTTTCGTTCTGGCTGACACTGCCGCTGGCTGGGCTATTCTGCGCCGCTGCAAGCGTGCTGATCGGACTGCCCATCCTCAGGCTTCGCGGCGTCTATTTCGCCATGGTCACGCTGGTTTTGACCGAAGTGGCGCGGCTGCTCGCGCTGGCACTGCCGATCACCAACGGAGCCAAGGGTATGGTCAGCATTCCGCTCCCCGGCGGCATCTCGATCTTCGGGCTGACCATCCTTCCAGATTTCGCGACGCTCGCTAATCCGCGTCCCGCCTTCTATCTGGTGTCGGTTGTGCTGATGGTGCTGTGCTTTGCGGCGCTCTACCGCCTAGTCCATTCGCGCATCGGCAAACTCTGCCAGTCGTTGCAGCAGAACGAGGAACTGGCCTCCTCGATCGGCGTCAACATCGCCTATCTGCGCGTTATCGCCTACGCCATCTCCTCATTCCTCGGCGGTCTCGGCGGTGCGATGTTCGTCGCCATCTCGCAGTCGATCTATCCGTCGAGCTTCACCGTCACCGACTCGGTGAACTTCATGCTGAACTGCTTCCTCGGCGGGCTCGGCCACGTCTTCGGGCCGATGATCGGCACCTTCGTGCTCTATTTCGGCTGGGATTTCCTGTTCGAGACCGGCGAGTTCCAGTTGCTGATCTTCTCTTCGGTGCTGATCGCGCTGATGCTGTTCCTTCCCAACGGCCTGCTCAGCCTCAGGCTGTTCGGCAAGAAGCAGGGCTAGGACCATGACCGAGCTTCTCCAGATCAAGGCCGTGACCAAACGCTTCGGCGGGCTGGTCGCGGTCAACAATGTTTCCTTCGCGGTCCGCGAACGCGAAATCCTCTCCGTCATCGGCCCCAACGGCGCCGGCAAGTCGACGCTGTTCAAGCTGATTTCCTCTTTCCTCAATCCGACCTCGGGCGAAGTGCTGTTCCGAGGGGAGCGGATTTCAGGCCTGGCGCCGCATATCGTCGCCCGGAAGGGCGTGGTGCGCACGTTCCAGGAGACGACGATCTTCAAGGGCATGACGGTGCGCGACAATGTCATCATCGCGCATCACCTGCGTTCCAATGCCAGCCTTGCCGGCTTCTATCTCGGCACGAATACCGCACGGCGCGACGAGGATGAATTCGGCCGCTCGGCCGACGAGATCATCGACTTCCTCGATCTCGGCGCGCAACGGCATGAGATCGCCAGCACGCTGCCGCATGGCCATCTGCGCGCGCTCGGGATTGCCATCGGGCTCGCCACGAACCCGACCGTGCTTCTGCTCGACGAGCCCTTCGCCGGCATGAACCATGACGAAACCGTGCGCGCGGTGGAGATGGTGCGCGGCGTGCGAAAGCGCGGCGTGACTGTCCTGCTGGTCGAGCACGATATGCCCGCCGTCATGAACATTTCCGACCGCATCGTCGTCCTGAACTTCGGTGTGAAAATCGCCGAGGGAACGCCAAAGGAAATCCAGGAGAACGAAAAGGTCATCGAGGCCTATCTCGGCGCCGAAGATGAGACGATCGGATTTTAGCCATGGGCGAACTGCTGAAAGTCTCCGACGTCGAACTCTACTACGATCATGTCTATGCACTGAAGGGCGTGTCGCTCAACGTCAACGAGGGCGAGACCGTCGCGCTGATCGGCGCGAACGGCGCGGGCAAATCCTCGATCCTGCGCGCCATCACCGGCCTGAAGAAGGTCCGCAGCGGCGAGATTCATTTCCAGGGCCACCGCATCGACGGAACGCGCCCGGACGAGCTGGTCAGGATGGGCATCGCCATGGTGCCGGAGGGTCGGCGCGTCTTTTCCTACATGACGGTGCGCGACAATCTGATGATGGGTGCCTTCACCCGCACCGACAAGGCCGAAATCGCGAGGACGCTGGACATGGTGCTCGGGCGATTTCCGCGCCTGAAGGAACGCTATTCCCAGACGGCGGGCACGATGAGCGGCGGCGAACAGCAGATGCTGGTGATTGGGCGGGCGCTGATGGCCAAACCGAAGCTTCTGCTGCTCGACGAACCCTCGCTCGGCGTCGCGCCGAAGCTCGTCCAGGACATCGCCCGCTCCATCGTGGCGATCAATCGCGACGAAAAGGTCAGCGTTCTCTTGGTCGAGCAGAATTCGCGCATGGCGCTGCGCATCTCGCAGCGCGCCTACGCACTGACGACCGGAAAGATCGCGCTGGCCGGACATTCGGCTGAGCTGCTTGGCGACGACCGGGTCAAGAAACTCTATCTTGGCGGCGAAATATGAAAGCGCAAATGGACATACTCGTCGTCAATCCCAACACCACCGCGTCCATGACCGAGAAGATCGGCGAGGCGGCACGCGGCGCGGCTTCGGCCGGCACCAGGATCATCGCGATCAATCCGAAGGATGGGCCGCCGAGCGTCGAAGGCTATTTCGACGAGGTCTTCGCCATCCCGGGAATGATCGGCGAGATCCAGAGACATCCGGCGGCGAGCGCCTGCGTCATCGCCTGCTTCGACGACACCGGCCTAGACGCAGCGCGCTGCGTCGGGGAGATGCCGGTGGTCGGCATCGGCGAAGCGGCGTTTCACATGGCGAGCCTGATTGCCGGCAGGTTCAGCGTCGTGACGACGCTGTCGCGTTCGGTGCCGGCGATCGAGCACAATCTGGTGCGCTACGGCCTCGCCAGCCGTTGCGCCAGGGTGCGGGCAAGCGACGTTCCCGTTCTGGAGCTCGAAGTGCCCGGCTCCAACGCCCGCCATCGAATTTCTGAGGAGATCGAGTGCGCCATCCGCGACGACCGGGCCGAAGCGATTGTGCTGGGATGCGCCGGCATGGCCGATCTCGCCGCTGCGCTCAGCCGCGAACATGGCCTTCCCGTGCTCGACGGCGTCGCCTGCGCGGTTAAACTCTGCGAGAGCCTCGTCGGCCTTGGCCTGTCGACGTCGAAGCGCGGAGGTTACCAGGTTCCACTCGAAAAATCCTTCGCCGGAATCTTTGCGCCCTTCTCGCCCTCCGGCCGTGCATCCTGATGCGTGCAAATTCGTTGACATTCCCGCACAGGATGTTCGATGTCCGGCCTGAAGCGCGGTGTTCGCGCCGCTATGCGATCCAGCCGCCGGGACAATGAGACGATGGACCTGCTTCGACCAAAGACACGGGACGGCAAGCCGGCGATGCGCTGGTTTCCGGTCTATGCCGGCCTGCGCGACGCCATCGTCAGCCACCGCCTCGCACCGGGCACAAAACTACCCGAGGACGAACTCGCCTCAATCTATTCGGTGAGCCGCGCGGTGATACGCGCGGCGCTGCAGGCGCTGTCGCATGACCGCTTGGCCCGGCTCGAGCCGAACCGCGGCGCGTTCGTCGCCCAGCCGACCAAGCAGGAAGCGCGCGAGGTGTTCGAAGCGCGGGCGCTGATCGAGCCCAAGGTCGCGGCGCTTGCCGCCGACGTGGCAAAGCCGGCCGAGATCGCGCAACTGCGGCTTCATCTCGAAAAAGAGCATGAGGCCCTGCATGCCGGCCGCGACAGCGACGCCATCATGCTGTCGGCAAAATTCCACGTCGGGATCGCCGAAATCGCCGGCCATTCGATCCTTACCGGCTTCGTCAAAGACCTGCTGTCGCGGTCGTCGCTGATCATCGCGCTTTACTGGCGCCGCCGCGACACCACCTGCGAAAGCCAGGCCCATCACGCCCTTGTCGATGCCATCGAAAAACACGACGCAAAAGACGCGTCCGACCTGATGCGAAGTCATCTCGTCGACCTGCTGTCGGGCCTTGATCTGTCGCTTGGCGAGAAGAAGCCCGAGAGCCTGTCGGACATCTTGCGCTGATCTCCGCTGGCAAACTCTTCGCCGGAGTTCGCCGACGTCCGCGCCATGCTGGGCGTGATTGAAGGCATAGATTCGGTCCATGCCTGCTGCTTCTTCGTTCCTGCCGTCATAACGGTAGCGCTCGTAGGGTTCGCGGCGCTGCCCTCCAGCCGCAACTGCTCCTGCTGGGCCATAGAGTCAATATCAGTCCCTCCCGCACAACGAGCCGGTCGGGCAACGCGCCCGGATCAGAGCTTGAAGCGGCAATGGCGCTGCCTGCTCGTTCCGATTGGCGAGGCGGAGGGCAGAAAACCACCCACCTCGGCCATTGGCGGCATCCCGCTGATTGAGTTTGACCCTAAAGCGGAATGCGTTTGGATTGAACCGGCATTCCGCTCTATCTCTTTGTTTAGCCGGATTTGTGCGACGCCAAGTGTTTCCACTTGGCTGCAAAATGCCCTACGTGAAACGCTCTGCCGGGCTGGGTTAAGCCAAATCCATCGGGCTTGGGCCAGAGGCAAGCAAACGGGCGAGGATCGGCCCTGAAGCGGTTTTCGATCCGCGGCCACGAAGCTGTCGACAGAACAGCCGCACGGTCTTCACTCAGCGCGACCGCGCGCGATGTCGGTTTGGCTTGTATCGCCGGTCAGCGCGTCGGGACGGGATGCTCGCCGCGATAATCGTAGAAGCCGCGTCCGGTCTTGCGGCCGAGCCAGCCGGCCTCGACATATTTCACCAGCAGCGGGCAGGGGCGGTATTTCGAATCCGACAGGCCGTCATGCAGCACCTGCATGATCGACAGGCAGGTGTCGAGGCCGATGAAATCGGCGAGCTGCAGCGGTCCCATCGGATGGTTGGCGCCGAGCCGCATGGCGGTGTCGATCGCGTCGACCGAGCCGACCCCCTCATAGAGCGTGTAGATCGCCTCGTTGATCATCGGCAGCAGGATGCGGTTGACGATGAAGGCCGGAAAATCCTCCGAGACGGTGATCGTCTTGTCGAGATGGTTCACATAGGCCTTTGCCGCTTCGAAGGTCTGGTCCTCGGTGGCGATGCCGCGCACCAGTTCGACCAGCTTCATCAGTGGAACCGGATTCATGAAATGGATGCCGATGAAACGCTCCGGCCTGTCGGTCTGCGCGGCGAGACGGGTAATCGAGATAGACGAGGTGTTCGTCGCCAGGATGGCTTCCGGATTGAGCTGCGGGCAAAGCTGGGCGTAGATCTTGCGCTTGACCGTCTCGTCCTCGGTCGCCGCTTCGATGACCAGATCGGCACCCGCAAGGTCGGCCATGGTGGGCGCTGCCGAGATGCGCGCCATCGCCTCGTTGCGCAGCTGTTCCTCGAGTTTGCCGGAGCCGACTTGGCGGGCCATGTTGCCGCTGATCGTGGCGATGCCCTTTTCGATGCGGTCGGGTGAGATGTCGTAGACCAGCACCTTGTAGCCCGCAAGCGCGGACACATGGGCAATGCCGCCGCCCATCTGGCCCGCGCCGATGATGCCGATCGTCTCGATCTTGTTCATTACACCGATCCCGTCAAAAGGCCTTTGCGGCCTGCTTTTTGTGCGGTGCAAACTAAAAGGGCGGGGCGACTTCGTCTACCCCGCCCTTCACAATTTAATACGCTTTGGCAGAAGGCGTCAAAGCGCCTTTTGCAGTTCCGGCAGAATGACGAATAGGTCGCCGACGAGGCCGTAGTCGGCGACCTGGAAGATCGGCGCTTCCTCGTCCTTGTTGATGGCGACGATGACCTTCGAATCCTTCATGCCGGCAAGATGCTGGATGGCGCCGGATATGCCGACGGCGATGTAGAGATCGGGTGCCACGACCTTCCCGGTCTGGCCGACCTGCCAGTCGTTCGGCGCGTAGCCGGCATCGACGGCGGCACGCGAGGCGCCGACGGCCGCACCGAGCTTGTCGGCGATCGGCAGGATGACTTCCTGGAATTTCTCCGAAGAGCCCAGTGCGCGGCCGCCCGAGATGATGATCTTGGCCGAAGTCAGCTCCGGACGATCGGTCTCGGAAAGCTTGTTCTCGACGAAGCTCGACAGGCCGGGATTGACTGCTGCCTGAACCGTCTCGACCGGGGCGGAACCGCCCTCGGGTGCTGCCTGGAAGGAGGCAGTGCGCACGGTGATGACCTTTTTGGCGTCGCTCGACTGCACCGTCTGGATGGCGTTGCCGGCATAGATCGGGCGCTTGAAGGTGTCTGATGACACCACTTCGATGATCTCGGACACCTGCGCGACATCCAGCAATGCTGCCACGCGCGGCGCGACATTCTTGCCCGACGAGGTCGCCGGCGCGATGATCGTGTCATAGGCACCGGCTATGCCGACGACGAGCGCCGCCAGCGGTTCGGCGAGACGCTCGGTGAGTTCGTCGGCTTCGGCGAGCAGCACCTTGCTCACGCCCTTGAGCTTGGCGGCGGCGTCGGCTGCCGGCTTGGCGCCCTTGCCGGCGACCAGCACATGCACGTCCGAGCCGATCTGCAATGCCGCCGAAAGCGCCTTGGCGGTCTGGTCGGAAAGCGTCGCATTGTCGTGTTCGGCAATCAGAAGAATAGCCATTGATGGTTTCCTGACTTTCGTCTTCGAGGCGCCTGAAATCCGGTCAGGCCGAGTCGAAAACGGTTGGTTTCGAGAACCGGAGCGGAGCGTACTTCAGTACGTGAGCACCGGAAGCGGAGAAACCGGCCGTTTGCAGGCCGGCCTCATCGGATTTCCTTAGAGCACGCCGGCTTCGTTCTTCAGCTTGTCGATCAATTCGGCGACGCTCTTGACCTTGACGCCCGCCTTGCGGCCGCCCGGCTCCTCGGTCTTGATCACCTTCAGCCGCGGCTTGACGTCGGCGCCGTAGTCGGCCGGGCTCTTCTCGTCGAGCGGCTTCTTCTTGGCTTTCATGATGTTGGGCAGCGAAGCGTAGCGCGGCTGGTTGAGGCGAAGATCCGCGGTGACAATCGCCGGCATCTTCAGCTCCACCGTCTGCAGGCCGCCATCGACCTCGCGCGTCACCTTGGCCTTGTCGCCATCGATAACGACCTTGGAAGCAAAAGTGCCTTGCGCCCAGCCCAGAAGTGCGGCCAGCATCTGGCCGGTCTGGTTCGAATCGTCGTCGATCGCCTGCTTGCCGAGGATGACGAGACCGGGCTTTTCCGCCTCGACCACGCCCTTCAGCACCTTGGCGACGCCCAGCGGCTCGGTCTGCTCGTCGGTCTTGACCAGAATGGCGCGGTCGGCACCCATGGCGAGGGCGGTACGCAAGGTCTCCTGCGCCTGCTGCGGCCCGATCGAGACAACGATGATCTCTTCCGCCTTGCCGGCCTCCTTCAGCCGGATCGCCTCTTCGACCGCGATCTCGTCGAACGGGTTCATCGCCATCTTGACGTTGGCGAGTTCCACCGCCAAACCGTCAGCCTTCACACGAACCTTCACATTCGCATCCACAACCCGCTTCACGGGCACAAGGATCTTCATTTGCCTGTCACCTCTTTCACGATAGCCACCTCTTTCAAGATAGTCGGCGCGCTATAGCAGGGTGCGCCTCTTCAGAGTTGTCGAAAGCCGACATTCCGGACGGAATTCTAGTCTCCGACCGCCTAAAGCGCGTCGCGTTGGCCGGCCACACGCGACGCGCTTTAGGTTGTGTGTTTCATGCATGTCGATATCGCAAGACCGCTGCACTCTTTTGCGCGACATGCATTAGTGTGGGAAAGCTTCCGTAGTTGCGGCGACCCCGCGCGTCAATATCCGGGGCGCACCCAAATCATCCGTGACGCACTCAAATCGGTTCAGTCCGGGCTGGAGGCGCTTCCCCGTCCCCAGCGCGGCGCCGGCTGCGCTAGCGGGTCACTTGCCGTGGGTTCTGCAGCAGCGGGTGCCGGGCCGACGACCAGCGCGGTCTCTTCCTCAGGACCGGCAAGCAGTGGTACGGCGCGATTGCGCAAGATGAGCACCAGCACGGCCCCGGCGATGATGCCGCCGACATGGCAGGCCCAGGAGATCTGATCCTCGCCACCGGCGGCGAACATCACGATCTGGAACAGGATCCACAGGATGAGCGGGATGAAGGCCGGGATGCGCAGCGGGATGCGGGCGAAGGCCAGCACCCATACCTTCACGCGTGGATAGAGGATCAGATAGGCGGCGACCACGCCGGCGATGGCGCCTGAGGCGCCAATCAGCGGAACCTGCGAGTCCCACGCAATCAGGCCCTGAAAGAAGGCGCCGGCGATGGCGCAAAGCAGGTAAAAGATGAGAAAGCGGACATGGCCGAGCGCGTCCTCGACATTGTCGCCGAACACCCAGAGGAACAGCATGTTGCCGCCGAGGTGGAAAATATCGGCATGCAGGAAGGAATAGGTGACGTAGCTCAGGCTCTCCGGGATGACGACGAACTGCGGAGCCAGTTCGACGCTGTCGTGGACGACCGACGGGATGAAGCCGAGGCCCAGCACAGCGGCGTTGGTGAACTGCTCGCCGCCAAGCGCGGTGGCGAAGTAGATGAGCGTGTTGAACGCGATCAGGCCGATCGTGACATATTGCTGCTTGATGTGGCGCAGCCGGTTTGTGTCATAAAGCGGGATGAACATCGGACCCCCTCCCGCCTCGGCAGATTCAGCGGTTCTTGCCGGGAACCCATAGCACGTCGGCGTTTCCGTTGTCATTGACCGCGCGTGCGGCGACGAACAGAAAGTCCGATACGCGGTTGATGTATCTTATCGCCTCGCGGTTGACATGCTCGCTTGGATCCTGCGTCAAAGCCACCATGATGCGCTCGGCCCGCCGTGCCACCGTGCGGGCGAGGTGAAGGGCCGCCGCCGCCGGCGTGCCGCCATTGAGCACGAAGGATTTGAGCGGTTGCAAATCCTTGTTGAGCAGGTCGATGTCCTTTTCGACACGTTCGGTCTGCGAGGCAATGACGCGCAGCGGCTCATAGCCGAGCGGCTTGCCGTCGTCCGGCACGGCCAGATCGGCGCCGAGGTCGAAAAGGTCGTTCTGGATGCGGCCGAGCATCGCGTCGATCGCCGGAAGTGCTGCCGCGGTGTGGATGCGGGCCATGCCGATGCAGGCATTGGCTTCGTCGATCGTGCCATAGGCGTTGATGCGCAGATCGGATTTCAGCCGCCGTTCACCGGTGCCAAGGCCGGTGGTGCCGTCGTCGCCGGTGCGGGTGTAGATCTTGTTGAGCTTGACCACGCTGTGCCTCCCGAAATCGCCACCCTCGTCACTTGCGGGTGAAATACACCGCCAGCATGATCAGCACCAATGCCACGAACTGCAGCAGCACGCGCGTCTGCATCAGCTTGTTGGAGGTCATGGCGGAGCCGCCGCGCATCATGTTGATGAGGCCGCGGATCAGCACGATCACCACGGCGACCATGACGAGGACAGCGAGGATGTTGAAGACGGTTGCCATAGTGTGTTTCCAGTCGATTGCGTTCAGGCGCGTTTGGCAAGCAGGCGGTAGAGCATTGATGCCGGCAGGAGGCGTTTGAGGATAACGCCGATCCTGGCCGGCACCGTTACCACATAATGCGGACGCGGGCGCCGCGACAGAAGCGCATGGCGCAAGGCCGCATGAACCACCTCCGGCCCGGGCTTCAGCCGTGACGTGCTGCCGCCGGCCTGCAGCCGTTGCAGCTGCGCCTCGTAGGCGAGGCGGTGGACGGAATTCTCATGATCGATATTCCTAAGAAACCACACAAGACCATTGCTTGCGATCTTCGACGTCACCGGCCCCGGCTCGATCAGCGAGGCATGGATGCCGCTGCCCTGGAGTTCCTGATGCAGGCACAGCATCAGCCCTTCGATCGCATGCTTCGACGCCGAATAGGCGCCGCGAAAGGGCAGCGGCGCCAGGCCGAGAATCGAGGAGCAATGGACGAGACGGCCATGGCCCTGGCGGCGCATTACCGGCACGACACGGCGGGTAAGGTCATGCCAGCCGAAGACATTTGCCTCGAATTGCTCCCTGAGAGCTGCGACCGGCAGGTCCTCGACAGCGCCGGGCTGGGCGTAGGCGCCGTTGTTGAACAGGGCATCGAGCCGTCCGCCGGTCCGCCCCAGCACCGACGCTACCAGCGTCTCGATGGATCCGGGCTCGCGGTAGTCCAGATAGAAAGCCTCGATGCCATCGGCCTCGAGGGCGGCGATATCCTCCGGCTTGCGTGCTGTCGCGAACACCCGCCAGCCTTCCGCCTTAAGCGCCCGGGCGCAATAGGCGCCTATCCCGGAAGAAGCTCCGGTGACGATGATGGTGCGCAACTCTTCTCCAGGAGGAGGCGTGCTTTGACCGAGGCTTGCCATTTGCCGCAATCCCTTCCCATATTCGCGGCGTCGAGACAATCGAAGGGAACGCGGTTCGTGTTGCGGAAGATCGTAGCCGTCAAACGCGTGCTCTATGACGCGTTCGGCCATTTCGATGCGGACGATGGCTGGGCGATGGCCAGTCATCTGGCGATCACGGCGCTGATGGCGCTATTCCCCTTTCTGATTTTCGCCACGACGCTGGCCAGCTTCCTCGGCGCGCAGGCTTTTGCCGACACCGCCGTGCATCTCGTCTTCGACACCTGGCCAGAGCAGATCGCCAATCCGATCGCGCGCGAAGTGCTCAACGTGCTCACCGTGCAGCGCACCGACTTGTTGACCTATGGCGTGCTGCTTGCCGCCTTCTTCGCCTCGAATGGGATCGAGGCGCTGCGCACCTCGCTCAATCGCGCCTACCGCGTCTCCGAAACGCGCGGCATCATCTATCGCCGGGTGCAGAGCATCGCCTTCGTGCTGATCGCCACGGCAGGTTTTCTGGTGATCAGCGTGCTCGTGGTTTTCGCGCCCATACTGGGACGGCTGGCCGAGGCCAATTTCGAATGGGTAAAACCCTATATGGGGACGATCACGCTGTGGCGTTACATCATCGCCTCCGCCGTCATCGTCGGCGGGCTGTTTGCGGTGCATTACTGGCTGCCTGCGGGCAAGCGCCGCTTCGTCTCGATCATCCCGGGCATCATCTTCACACTGATTGCCTGGCTCGTCGGGTCGACCATCTTCGCCGCCTATCTCGACCGTTTCTCGTCCTATGTGACGACCTATGCCGGCCTTGCCTCGATCATGGTCGCGGTCGTCTTCCTCTATATCGTCTCGGCGATCTTCATCCTCGGCGGCGAGCTCAACGCCGCGATCAGCCGCTATTTGGAGGCACGCGCCCGCGTTGGCTGATTCTTGGTCGGATGAGCGGTTGCCAGCCCGACGCCGAGCGTCGCGATCGCCATGCCGACGATCTGGACCAGGTTCAACTGTTCGCCGAACAATAGCCAGGCGATGACCGCGGTGACGGCCGGGACCAGATAGAACAGCGAAACGACCTTCGACATCTCGCCGTCGCGGATCATCACCATCAACAGGAAGATGGCGCCGATCGACAGCACCAGCACCAGCCATGCCATGGCAAAGATCAGCTCGCTGTTTATAACGACGGTTCGCGTCTCGAAAGCGAGCGAGGCCAGGACCATCACCGACGCGCCGCCGACATATTGCCATTTGGTGGCCGCCACGAGATCGCCGCCGGAGGCGAAGCGCTTCTGCCAGATCGTCCCGGCGCTCATGCCAAGCACCGAGACAAGCGAAGCGGCCAGCGTCTCGGCCGTCACGCCGCCACCGAGCGCGCCGAGCTTCGGCCAGAGCACGATGACAACACCGACCAGGCCGATGCCGAGACCGGCCCAATGGCGCGGCAGGATGGCCTCGCCGAGAAACCGGCCGGCCATAACCGCCGTGATCAGCGGCTGCAGCCCGACGATCAGGGCCGAGAGCCCGGCCGGCATGCCCCTGTGGATGGCCCAGAACACGCCGCCGAGATAGACGCCATGCATCAGGATGCCGGCGCCGGTCGCGTGCAGCGCTTCCACGCGGGTCGCCCGCCTGGAACCGAGTGCTGCCATCAAGGCGGCCTGCAAGATCGCCGCCAGAACGAAGCGCGCGGCCAGGAAAGTGAAAGGCTCGGCCCATGGCATAGCGTAACGCGCGCCAATGAACCCGGTCGCCCACAGGACGACGAAAGAGGCGGGGATGAACCGCTTGATGCTGTGCATTTCGGGAAGCTGCCGCGTGTTCGGTGAGGGTTGACTGCCGCGACTGCTCTAATGCGGTTCAACCTGGCAAGCAAAACCAAACGGTTGATCCATAGGCTCATCCGAATTGAAGGTTGCGCTGGTCAGGGAGGATCAAAACATGATCCAGTTCCTCTGCACAAAGGATTTCGTTCTTCGACTGAGTCCGAAAGGGATTGTCGACGGTCGCTGCCGGCCGGTCTGCAGCTGCCAATCCAACGTCTGCGATTAGCCGTAGCCCCCGCACCTTCGTCATCCTAGGGCGAAGCAAGGAGCGAAGCGACGCGGCGCAGACCCTGGGATCCATTCCGTGACCTCCGCCGAAGAATGCAGCGGCTCAGAACGGCGACCGACTATGCCACCATGACCGTGGGCCAGAAGCGGGGCACGATCTACATCGGCGTCACCAACGATCTCGACCGGCGCATGCCGGAGCTTAAATCCGACGACGGCTCGCGCTTCGCCAGCGGGGGTGGTAGGCGTTCGGTTCTGGTCCGCTGGAGCACTGCCGCAAGGCAACGGCATGGATCCCAGGGTCTGCGCCGCGTCGCTTCGCTCCTTGCTCCGCCCTGGGATGACGAAGTGGAGGGATGGTTCGGCTAATCTCGAAGGTTGGTGATTTCCCACTGGACGTGTTGACGTTCGCTGCCGATCGCCTCGACATGTCAAAACTATCGTGTCGAGGAACTAAATCCCAATCATCCGCCGGACATCGGCCGGTGATGCGCCGGCTTCGCGCAAGGCGGCAACGCCGGTATCCCCAAGACTCTTCGACAGCTTTCGTCCGTCTGGGCCGAGGACGAGACGATGGTGGAAGTAACTTGGTTGCGGCAGGCCAAGGATCTCCTGGAGCAGGCGCTGCACGCTGGTTGCGGAATAGAGGTCCTGGCCGCGCACCACATGGCTGATGCCCTGCAGCGCGTCGTCGACGACGACGGCGAGATGATAGCTTGTCGGGATTTCACGGCGCGCCACGATTACGTCGCCCCAGTCCTGCGGCCGGGCTTGCACCGTGCGTGTTTCGGAAAGCCTCTCATCCGAAAATTCAAGCCATGACACGTCTGTGCCGACGCGCGCCATCGCAGCATCGACGTCCAGCCGCCAGGCGAAGGGCGCATTTTCGGCAATCCGACACTGGCGTTCCCGGGTCGGCAACGCCTTGTCGACGGCGGGATAGAGCGGCACACCGTCCGGGTCGCGTGGCCAGTCGCGGCCGCGCTTTTCGCTGGCGGCAATGAAGGCGCGGATTTCGCCGCGGCTCATGAACGCCGGGTAGACGAGCTCTTCCCTGATCAGCCGGTCGAGCACCGCCTGATAGTCGGCGAAATGCTCGGACTGACGGCGCACCGGCTCTTCCCAGCCAAGCCCGAGCCATTTCAGATCGCGAAAAATGCCGGCCTCGAATTCCGGCGTGCAGCGCGTCGTGTCGATGTCCTCGATGCGCAGCAAAAGGCGCCCGCCCGTTGCCCTCGCCAACTTTTGATTGAGCAGCGCCGAATAGGCATGGCCGAGATGCAGTTCGCCATTCGGGCTTGGCGCGAAGCGGAATGTCAGGAGTGTCATCGTTCGGCGGCAATCGGGTTGTGCGGCGCTTTCGCCAATTGCTACTTTGCGCCTGATTGTGAATTGCCATTTTGCGCTGGGAACAAGCAGACATGCAACGCATCGCCACGCTCGACGACATCTCGCAAGGGCTGGACGCGCTCTGCCTGCTCGACCCGCGCCTCACAAAGGTGCGCGGCATGGCCGGCGAGGTGCCGCTTCGGCTGTCCGAGCCGGGGTTCAGGAGCCTTGCCTCGATCATCGTTTCGCAGCAGGTTTCCCGCGCCAGCGCCGACGCGATCTTCGGGCGGCTGACAAAACTCGTCGATCCGTTGACGCCGCAAGCCATCCTTGCCGCCGACGAAGCCATCTTTCGCAAGGCCGGACTGTCGCGGCCGAAGCAGCGCGGCCTGATCGCCGTGGCCCGGGCGGTGGCCGATGGCCTCGACCTCGATCACCTCTGCTTGCTCGATGCCACCGATGCGATCACGGCGATGACCAAGGTGTCAGGCATCGGCCCGTGGACGGCGGAAGTCTATCTTTTGTTCGCCGCCGGCCACCCCGATGTCTTCCCGGCACGCGACGTTGCCCTGCAGAGCGCGGTCGGCCACGCGCTCGGCATCGACCCGCGTCCGCCCGAGAAAACACTGATCCAGCTCGCCGAATCATGGAGCCCGTGGCGAGGTGTCGCATCGCGGCTTTTTTGGGCCTATTATCGCGAATTGAAGGGCAGGGAGGCAGCGCCTCCGGCCTGAATTCGCAAAAAAGCATTGAAATCAGCCGCTTTTGGCGTGGCGTTTGATCGACAAGCCGCTTCACATCCCTGTCATGTCGGGCTTACAGTATCCACACCGATCGGTTCTAGAACCAAGGAGGTCAACAACGTGACGGTTGCCGTATCTCCGGATGGGCTTCCAGCACTGGTGCTGAACGCGGATTATCGTCCGCTCAGCTATTACCCCCTGTCGCTCTGGTCGTGGCAGGACGCCATCAAGGCGGTGTTCCTCGAGCGGGTGAACATCGTCGCCGAATACGAGCACGCCGTGTCGTCGCCGACCTTCTCGATGAAGCTGCCAAGCGTCGTCAGCCTGAAAGCCTATGTGAAGCCATCGCGGCATCCGGCCTTCACCCGCTTCAACGTGTTTCTGCGCGACCGTTTCCAGTGCCAGTATTGCGGCACGCCGGAGGATCTGACCTTCGACCATGTCGTTCCCCGCCATCGCGGCGGCGCGACGACGTGGGAGAATGTCGTCGCCGCCTGCTCGCCGTGTAATCTGAGAAAGGGCGGCATGATGCCGGCGCATGCCAAAATGTGGCCGCTGCAGAAGCCCTATCAGCCGACGGTGCATGATCTGCACAACAATGGCCGCCTGTTCCCGCCCAACCATTTGCATGAAAGCTGGATGGATTATCTATACTGGGATGTCGAACTCGAACCTTGAGATCATCCGATAATTCGGGAGGCTGGCCGTCTGAAGCGATTTTCTGCGCTTCCGGTGCTCACGTACTTTAGTATGCTCCGCTCCGGTTCTCGAGAATCACTTCATACGACTCAGCCTGCCGAATTCTTGAACGATCTCGCGTCGGCTCAGTGGCTCAGTCCCGGGCAAAGGCGCCGCGGAACGCTATGACCGCCAGGAAAAGACTGGCGATGGCGTTCCAGCCGGCCAGCGACAGGCCGAGAATGCGCAGTGCCGCCTTGTCGCAGGATGGCGGGACGAATTTGTCGAGCGCGTCGAGCACGCCCTTGCCGCCGGTGTCAACCGGTCCTGCCGCCGCCGCACAATCGGTCGGCCCCGGCCACCACGCCCATTCCACGCCGGAATGATAGGCGCCGAGATAGACGCCGTAGGCCATCAGCAGGCCGCCGACGGCCAGCAGGCCGCGTGTCAGCCAGGCCGGCCAGCGCAGCGCCGACGACAGCGCCGCCAGCAGCATCAGCGGCACGCCGATGTAGTAGGGGGTGCGCTGCTCCAGGCAGAGCTTGCACGGGATGTAGCCGCCGAGATGCTGGAAAGCCAGCGCCGAGCCGACGGTGGCGGCCATGGCGACGGCGAGGAACACCGCCGTCCGCATGCGCTGGCCTCCAGTATCAGCACTCACGGTCGCTGTCATCGATCTACCGTCCATTCCCGTCAGAGCAAAGGATGGGTCAATTTGAACATCCTTGCTCTAGCCCGGACTTCTCAGACTGGCCCGGACTTCTCATACTAGAAGGCGTATTTGGCGACGATATAGAGCGAAATCAGGGCAGCGGCGCCGGCACCCGCGATCATGCCAAGGCGCTTTTCGATGAACTCGCGAATCGGTTCGCCATAGCGGCGCAGAAGCCAGGCCAGGAACAGGAAGCGGGCGCCGCGCGCCACGATCGCCAGCACGATGAACAGCAGGAGATTGACGCCGATGACGCCGGACAGGATCGTCACCACCTTGATCGGCGGCAGATGGGCGAGGCCGGAGGTGATCAGCATCAGGATGATGAAGCCGACGCCCGACGAGACGCGCAGCGCCTCGAAGTCGTCATACTTGCCGTAGAATTCGAGGATCGGCTTCGCCACCGTGTCGTAGGCATAATGGCCGATGTACCAGCCGGCGATGCCGCCCAGAACGGAAGCGAGGGTGGCGACCAGCGCGTAACGATAGGCGCGATCCGGCCGCGACAGCGCCATCGGCAGATAGAGCACGTCAGCCGGCACCAGGAACACCGAGCTTTCGACGAAAGCGATAAAGGCCAGCCACCACTCGGCGGATTTCTTTGCCGCCAGCGACAAGGTCCAGTCGTATAGTCCGCGAAGCATCGGCACCCCTGATGTATGTCGCCCAAATGCGCAGCGGTTTTGGGATAACCACATGCATAAAAACAAAGACCAACGCGCGCCACATGAATCTCCAGCCGCGACGCGCTTCAATGCGCCGCCTGTCTAGAAAGATTTTCCGCGCCGCACAATGGCCGCAGCATCACGAAATCGAAAGGCTGGGGTTGAGCGAAGGCCGCATGCCGGGAATTGGCCAGTTGACGAACAGGCCTCCAACCGTATAGTCCGCGCCCATCCAGGCCGCCTGGCCTGAGCCCCTATGGCGGAATTGGTAGACGCGCTCGACTCAAAATCGAGTTCCGCAAGGAGTGCTGGTTCGATCCCGGCTAGGGGCACCATTTTCCACCCGAGACGCCTTGAAAGCTCGGCGGGTATCCCAGGCGCACCGTGGGATAACTGCTATTGAGGCCGGGTCTTCCTGATACCTTCGGATTACGCGCCTAAGCCGCTATTACATCGGCCCCGGCACCATCTTGGTCGGCTGCTCCGGCATCGGAAATGCGTAATTGTCGCATTTCACGTCAGGGTTCGTCGGGCTGAACATTCCGAGCGGGTTGTCCTTGAACAGCCAGGCGTGAAGATCGTAATGGTAGAACTCCGTCGGAATAAGCGGATAATGTCCCTCCATCGGCCCCTGGAACGTCTGTCCAAAGAGTTTCGGCGGCTCCTTGGTGTCAGGCGTCAACGGTGCAAGCCATTCCACGGCCACCAGGCGCAAGCCGCCGTCGACCGGCTCATAGATAAGGACATTGGGGCGCGTCGGATCTGGTGTCGGGCTGACGCTCCCGACGTTGACGAAATGAATGCCCATCGCACCCTTGGGGTAATCCATAGCTCCAGCCACTTTCTCGCCGCTGTAATAAACGCATCCGACCGTCGAGAGATAGAGGTCGCGGATGGCGGCCTTGTAGTCTTCGTACTTGGCTAGCGATTTTTTCAGGGCCTCGATCTCGGCCTTGTCGGGCTCGGCGGCCTGACCTGCAGCCGCAGTCAGGCAGGCGCCGATGAGGCCGGTCAAAGCGAGAATACAGCGGCGCCTGAAGTGCGTTGTTTTCGTCATGCATTCCTCCCAGTTTTTGTTCTGGCCATGCAAGACCGAGGCGGCAATGATGCTGGTTGCGCGGCCGAGATTATCGCCGATGCTAATCCTTTCCGCTGGTTGGGAGAATTAGCCCTCATGACCTAGGTCGTCTGCACGGTGATTTGGTTCTTGACTGAGCCTGAAAGGACTGTCGACGATCACTGCCGACCGGCCTGCAGCTGCCAATCTCCAACGTCTGCGATTAGCTAAATCCCACCTCGCCTTCGTCATCCCAGGGCGGAGCAAGGAGCGAAGCGACGCGGCGCAGACCCTGGGATCCATGCCGTTACCCAAGCCGAAGAATGCAGCGGCCAAGAACGGCACTTGTACCGCAACTGCGCTCGTTACCGTTCAGCCATGACCGGCTATGCCTAAATGACCGCAAGCCAGAAGCGCGGCACGATCTACATCGGCAACGATCTCGGCCGCCGCTTGCCGGAGCACAAATCCGGCGGAGGCTCGCGCTTCACCAGCCGCTACGGCGTGCAGCGTCTGGTCTGGTACGAGGAGCATTTTTGACATTCGCGACGCCATCCAGCGCGAGAAGTCGCTGAAGCGCTGGCCGCGCCAATGGAGGATCGAGCTGATCGAGAAGACCAATCCAGAATGGTTTGAGCTTTTTCGCGGAACCAGGTGGTAGCGTTCGGTTCTGCTCCGCAGGAGCACTGCCGCGAGGTAACGGCATGGATCCCAGGGTCTGCGCCGCGTCGCTTCGCTCCTTGCTCCGCCCTGGTATGACGAAGGGAGAAATGTTTCGGCCACTCTCCAGCTCTGCGATTTGCCACTGAAAGGAATTATCGACGTTCGCTGCCGGTCGGCCCTGACCTGTCAAAATCACTGTGTCGAGGAACTAGGCCCTAGCGCAGGACCACCAGCCTACCGCCGCCCCAGCAAGCTCTTCATCCGGTTGCGCAGCAGGCGCGCCATGTTGCGGGTTTCGCGATAGAGGTGAAGCTGCGACGCCGCCTGGCGGGCGAGGCGGTCGGCGTCCGGCGTCAGGCCGATGACCAGCGTGCCGATCGGCCGGCGCTCCGTCCATAGCCGGCTCATCACCGGGTGGTCGGGCACGGCGCAGGAATCGGTCATCATGATGTTGGGATCGTCGAGGTGCTGCCTGGTCACCTCGATCATCAGCAGCGTGCCCGGCGAATAGGCGGCGAGCGTCTCGTCATAGGCCGTCTTCCAGGTGTAGGCGACGCCGGCTTCGACAAAGACGATCAGGCTGGCGATGGTGCGGTCGTCGAGCGTCAGCGAATGGATGCGGCACAGATCCTGCTCGGCCAGCCGGTGCACGGCCTCGCGGGCGAAGGCGGCGCGGTAGCGGTCGACGGCCATGGCGGTGCGCTCGCGGCCTTTCCAGCCTGCTGCTTCCAGTGTCAGGAACCGTTCAATGGCATGGCGGATATTTTCCGGTCCGCGCGCCACCAGGTGCTCCAGCCGGCCGAGATCGGCGAGGCGCCGCTTCAGGCGGCGGAACTCGCGATAATGGTGCGAGCGCAGCGAGGCCTTCAGATAGTCCTCGCCGTCGATCTCGCTTTCGAGCATCGGGCGTTCGGCCTTGCCGGTGGTGACCAGCGTCAGGCCACGCGTCTCGGCGACGGTGGCCAGCAGGCTGGCCACCGGGCCGTCGAGCCGGATGTCGGGCAGAACCAAGACTTTCGGCAGCTTGAGATGCGGCCGCGACAGCATCGAGAAGAAATCCTCGACGACGCCGACGGGATCGTCACGGTCGACCAGCGGCGTGCCGATCGGGCCGAACGGGCTCGACCATGTGCGCATGACCCGCACGCCGAGCGGCACCGCCGGCCGCTCCACCGAGAACGGCACCAGCAGGCGCAGCCGGTTGCGGTATTCGTCGCCGTCGCGGATGACCGCCAGCCGCACCTCGCGGTCTTCCAGCCTTGGCATAGCGGGCGCCAGGAAGCGCGGGTTGAAGAAGACGTTGGGCTCGATGGTGCGGGTGCAGAGATAGTCGAGTTCCTCGACCAGATCGAAGCCGGCGGAAGCCGGGTAGATCGCCAGTTTGCGCTCGGGCCGGTCGTTGGCCAAGAGCTCGATATGGGCGGGGTCGGCTTCGCGGACGAGCCCGGCGAGGCCGGACACCATGGCGCCGGCCGGGCCGCCGCTGGTTTCCTCGAGCAACGGGATGGCAGCCATCATGCGGCTCCTTCGGCGGCTGCGAAAATGGCCATGACGATGCCGAGCCTGCGCCACACCGTGAAGGACAGCGCGCCGGCCTCGAAGATCATCGCAAAGGCAGTCGCCATCGCCGCGCCCCACAGGCCGAAAAGCGGAATCAGCACCAGATTGAGGCCGATGTTGAAGGCCAGCGTCATGGCGTAGACTGCGGCGCAGATGTTCTGGTTGCCGCTCATGGTGAGCAGGCTTTCGCAGGGGCCGACCGCGGCGCGGGCGACGACGCCGAAGACCAGCAGGAACAACAGGGGATAGCCGGCAACGAATTCAGGCCCGAACAGGCTCAGCATCGGCTCGCCCAGCACCAGCACCAGCAGCGCCATCAACAGCGACGGCCAGAAGGTCCACGACACCGTTTCGCGGGCGAAGGCGGCGAGCTTTTCCGGCTCGCCATGGGTGAATTGCGCGTAGCGCTGGGCGACGCCCGCCTTGACCGCGAAATAGACGAAATGCACCAGCGCCAGCGTTTTCACCGTGGCGAAATAGATGGCGACGTCGTTGGGGGCCATATAGGCGCCGACCATCAGCACGTCGGCATTGGTGAGCAGGAAGAAAAAGCCTTCGACCAGGATGATCGGCAGCGACACCAGGAACCACTGCGCGAAATGCACCTTCTTCGGCCCGGCCGGGATATTCCTGTCCATGCGCGCGGTGACGCCGATGAGCTGAGCGAGCGTGGTGGCATAGGCGGCGGCGATCGAGGCGAAGATCGCGGTCGGGGCGTCGGGCGCAAAGCCGACCAGAAGCATCAGCGCCATGAGCGCCAGGATCAGCACCGGCCGCACCAGGTAGGTCGGCGCCAGCGCAAACAGCGCCCATGAGTTGGCCCGCGCCAGCCCCTGCAGCAGATCGGACATGGCGATCATCGGCATGCAGATGAGGCCGAGAATGAACGGCACGACATAGTAGTTTTCGATAAAGGGCGAGAGCAGCCAGACGCCGAGCGCGCCGAAGCCGGCGATCGCCGTCGAGGCAACCAGCACGAACAGGCGGCTGGTCAGCACGATGCCGCGCAATTCGGCCAGCATGTTGCGCTCGCGATATTCGGGAATGAAGCGGATGACCGAAGTGTGGAAGCCGAGGCAGGCGAGGTTGCCGACGATGACCATCGTCACCCAGACGAGGACAAAAATGCCGTATTCGAACGAGCCCATCCAGCGCGCCATCAGCACCTGGCTGACGAAGGCGATGACGGCGCCGACGATGCGGATGGAGAAGGCGATGAGCGACATGCGGCCGGCTTCGCCGCGCTCGTCGGCGGTGAACAGCACGGCATCGATGCGGCCAAGCAGCGGCTTTACGCGCAGCGCAAGGCGCTGCGGCAGGAACCGCCCGGCTGTCGTCGCCGCGGAAAAGCGCACCCACTACTCTCCGTTTTCCGCCTCTTTTTCAGCGTTTGGGTGTAGCGAGAACACATTAAGAAACGGTTGGGTGGGTGGTGGGGGCGCGGTCACGCGCATTGGTCACACTGGTGGCATGGCGAATGGCGGGCGGAAGCCGGTGCAGTTGACGTTGCCGCTCTGGCGGCACGAGAAGCGAAAGAAAAACCGGGAGGCGGTTAGCCCCCCGGCAATTAGGTTGATCGGAAGGCGAAGCGGCTATCGCCGCCGACGCCTATCTATCGGCTACGGAAATGGCCGCAGACCGACTCGGTGCGACCAAAGCGGAAGCGCAGGTAGGGGTTCACCCAGACCATGACATCACCTCTTTCAGGCGAGGGCCTTGAAAAGAGGTGATAGAAGTGCGATTCTCTCAGCTGGAAAAGGGAGAGGACCGCAGAGGCTACCACCTCTTTCCGGTTGCTTGACCACCACGAAGGCCGACTTCCGTTAGCGCGGGGTCGGCCTTCTTCGTTTAGTCACACTCGGTTGGCCAGTGGTCGCGGCGCCGAGGCTAAACAGGTCTGAGCAAAGTCACTCCTTCCGACGATTCGTTTGAACCTACGTTATCGGAGTTAAAATTAATTGCAAGCGCCCGTTATGCGGATATCTAGATAAAAGTTGATTTACGCCGTAGTCTGCGTTAAAAGTCTGAAACGCGCGGCCTGCCACGCGCCCAACAAGGAGGACCTTAGCCATGGCCCGCGTACGCAGCCCAAACTATCCCGCAATGAGCCTTCCTGCCGCGCTAGATCGGGTTCGGACCGTTCATATAGCGGAAGGACGTAACGCAGCCTCAAGGGAGGCCATCGCAAAAGCCTTGGGGTTTGGAGGGTTGAACGGTGCGTCCGCGACCATGCTCTCGGCCCTTGGAAAATATGGGCTTATAGAGGCTGTTGGTGAGGGAGAAGCGAAGATCACCGACCTCGCAATGAGTATCTTATTCCCCCATGATCCGGAGGAAAAACAGCGTGCTCTTGAGCAGTCTGCGTTTCGTCCGGTGTTGTTCGCTAAGCTGCGGGAGAAGTGGCCGGAACGACCGCCTAGCGATGACACCTTGAGGTCCTACTTACACCGTGAGGGCTTCTCGTCGTCTGCGGTAGACCAAGTTATCCAATTTTATCGTGAAACGTTAGAAATTGCCAACCCTCGGCAGGCCGGGCATGATTCGCCTTCTAGGACACCCCCACCCAAGGAGGATCAGATGACCCAACAGACCGTGCCGCAGATGGTATCGCCGCCGCCACCAGCAATGATGGCCGGAAAGCCCTTTACGATTGGCTTTGATGGAACCATGCTAACCGGTACCATTGCCATCACCTCGGTTCGAGACATCGACCGGCTGATGAGTGTTCTTCGCGCGCAGAAGGCCGCGTTCGAGGCGATGCAAGAATTTGCAGATGACGATGTCGCAGACGCGGTGAATGGGGACGATGACGAAACCTATCCCTAAGGCAGCAAAACCCCAGGTAGACAAATTCCGTGAAGCCGCCCGCGGACTGGAACCCGACCAGTCAGAGGAGGCCTTTGACCGCGTCTTGAAGAAGGTGGTGAAGTCAGCTCAGCCAAAGGACGACAAGAAACCGCCGCAGCCTAAGAAGGCCTAGCCATTTCCCTACGGCTGGGTAGCGCTTGAAGGATATGCGGTATTATGATGCCGTGTGGTAATGAAATACCGCAGCAGAATGCCATCACTTGCCGCGCGGAAAGTACTTCCGATGTTGAACCAGTTTGGGCCGCCGGGACAGCGCCCCCCTCTGACCTGCCGGCCATCTCCCCCACGGGTGGGGAGATTGGCTACTCGCTAACGTCTCTGCCGCCCCTCATCCGCCCTTCGGGCACCTTCGCCGTGAACGGGGAGAAGCAAAGGCGCGCCTTACGCAAACGCCCCGTGGCAATGCTTGTACTTCTTCCCTGAACCACACGGGCAGGCCTCGTTGCGGCCGACCTTGCCCCAGGTGGCGGGGTTGTTCGGGTCGCGGTTTTCTGGGGCGACGATGGCGTTGGTCTCCTGGCGAACCAGAAGCCCGGTCTCGCCGCCGTTGAAATCGTCCTCGCCGGTGGTGCCGTCGAGATGGCTGCCGAACATGTCGGGCGCCTCGGGCGGCGGCGCTTCGGCGGCCTGGCGGACCAGCTCGACGCGCATCAGCTGTGCGGTGACGGCCTGGCGCAGATTGCCCAGCATCGCCTGGAACAGCTCGAACGCCTCGCCCTTGTATTCCTGCAGCGGGTCGCGCTGCGCATAGCCGCGGAACCCGACGACCGAGCGCAGATGGTCGAGATTGACGATGTGCTCGCGCCACAGATGGTCGAGCGTCTGCAGCACCACCGAGCGCTCGACATAGGTCATCACGTCGGGGCCGAAGCGCTCGGCGCGCTCCTTGGCGGCAGTCTCGGCGGCCTGGCTGATGCGCTCGCGGATGTCGTCCTCGGCAATGCCCTCTTCCTTGACCCAGTCCTCGATCGGCAGGTCGAGATTGAGAAATTCGGCGACCTCGGCCTTGAGGCCGGCGACGTTCCACTGCTCGGCATAGGCGTTTTCGGGAATGGCCTTGGCGACGATCTCCTCGATGACGCCCTCGCGCATCTCGGCGATGGTCTCGGACAGGCCTTCACCGTCCATCAGCTCAAGACGCTGCTCGAACACCACCTTGCGCTGGTCGTTCGAGACGTCGTCATATTTCAGCAGGTTCTTGCGGATGTCGAAGTTGCGCGCCTCGACCTTCTTCTGCGCTTTTTCCAGCGCCTTGTTGATCCAGGGGTGGATGATCGCCTCGTCTTCCTTGAGGCCAAGCTTCTGCAGCATGCCGTCCATGCGCTCGGAGCCGAAGATGCGCATCAGATCGTCCTGCAGCGACAGGAAGAACTTTGAGCGGCCGGGATCGCCCTGGCGGCCTGAACGACCCCTGAGCTGGTTGTCGATGCGGCGCGACTCATGGCGTTCGGTGGCGAGCACGTAGAGGCCGCCGGCGGCGAGCGCCTTTTCCTTCAGCCGGGCGACGTCGTCGCGGATTGCCTTTTCCCTGGCTTCGCGCTCGGGGCCGGCCGGCATGTCGCCAAGCTCCTCGGCGATGCGCATGTCAGCATTGCCGCCGAGCTGGATATCGGTGCCGCGGCCGGCCATGTTGGTGGCAATGGTGATGGCGCCGGGTTTTCCCGCCTGGGCGACGATCGCCGCCTCGCGCTCGTGGTGGCGGGCGTTCAGCACCTCGAAATCCGTAAAACCTTCCTTGCGCAGACGCGCGGCCAGCAGCTCGGATTTCTCGATCGAGGTGGTGCCGACCAAGGTCGGCTGGCCCTTGGCGCGGGCTTCCTTGATCTCCTTGACGATCGCCTTGTATTTCTCCTCGACGGTCCGGTAGACCTCGTCGTCCTCGTCGATGCGGATCACCGGCAGATTGGTCGGGATCTCGGTGACGTCGAGATTGTAGATGTTGGCGAATTCCTCGGCCTCGGTCAGCGCCGTGCCGGTCATGCCGGCGAGCTTCTTGTAGAGGCGGAAATAGTTCTGGAAGGTGACGGAGGCGAGCGTCTGGTTCTCCGGCTGGATCGCCACGTGCTCCTTGGCTTCGAGCGCCTGGTGCAGGCCTTCCGAATAGCGGCGGCCGGGCATCATGCGGCCGGTGAACTCGTCGATGATGACGATCTCGCCGTTGCGCACGATATAGTCCTTGTCCTTCTGGAACAGCTGATGCGCCTTCAGCGCATTGTTGACGTGGTGGACGATGGCGACGTTCTCCACGTCGTAGAGCGACTCGCCCTTGAGCAGGTCGGCGTCGCGCAAAAGGTTTTCCAGCTTCTCGGTGCCCTCCTCGGTGAAGATCGAGGTCTTCTGCTTCTCGTCGATCTCGTAGTCGGCCGGCTCGAGCTTCAGCATGAAGGCATCGATGGTGTTGTACATTTCCGAGCGGTCCTCGAGCGGACCGGAAATGATCAGCGGCGTGCGCGCCTCGTCGACCAGGATGGAATCGACCTCGTCGACGATTGCGTAGCTGTGGCCGCGCTGCACCATCTGGGCGCGCTCGAATTTCATGTTATCGCGCAGGTAGTCGAAGCCGAGCTCGTTGTTGGTGGCGTAGGTGACGTCGGCGGCATAGGCGGCGGCGCGTTCCTCGTCGGACAGGCCATGGACGATGACGCCGACGGTAAGGCCGAGGAACTTATAGACGCGGCCCATCCATTCGGAGTCGCGCGTGGCAAGATAGTCGTTGACGGTGACGACATGGACGCCCTTGCCGGCGAGCGCGTTGAGATAGACGGGCAGCGTGGCGACCAGCGTCTTGCCCTCGCCGGTGCGCATCTCGGCGATGCCGCCATTGTGCAGCACCATGCCGCCGATCAGCTGCACGTCGAACGGGCGCATGCCGAGCACGCGGCGCGCCGCCTCGCGCACGGTGGCGAAAGCCGGTACTAGCAGATCATCGAGGGAGGCGCCGTTGGCGACGTCCTGGCGGAATTTTTCCGTGCGGGCCGTCAGCTCGGCGTCGGAGAGCGCCCGCATCTCGTTTTCCATGGCGTTGATCGCTTCGACGCGCGGACGGGTCGACTTGACCCGGCGATCGTTGGAGGAGCCGAAAACCTTACGGGCGAGACCGCCAAAACTGACCATTCAATGGTCCTTTCGATAGCATTCCAAGTCGTTGCGACGGGTGCCGGCGGCCCGATCAAATCCACGTGAAACGCGGACAAACGCAAAAAGCGCCCGGAAAACGGTTCTGGACGCAAAGTCGTTGGACAGATAAGACGGGGCTCAATCGATGTCAACGGCGCGCTGGCCCTGTCGACCGTGCCAAATTCCGCCACAAACCGGCTGGTCTGGATGCCATCCGGCTCTAGCTATCCCCTATTGGAGTTAATTGTATGTCCTCATTGTTCCGCCGCGCGTCGCTCGCCAGCCTCGGCCTGGCATTCGGGCTGTCGGCTTTGTCGCTGTCGCCACTGATGGCGCAGGACACCGCGCCTGCCCAGCCAGCCCCGGCCCAGCCGGCTCCCGCCCAGCCGGCAGCACCTGTCGATCCGAACGCCGTGGTCGCCACGATCAACGGCCAGACGCTGACCGAGGCAGACCTTGCGCTTGCCGAAGGCGAGCTGTCGCAGCAGTTCGCGCAGATGCCGCCCGAACAGCGCCGCGCCGCAGCACTTTCGGCAGCGATCGAGATCAAGGTCATGGCCGCCCAGGCGGTCACCACCGGCCTCGACAAGGATCCCGACTTCCAGCGCCGCATGGCATTCCTGCAGCAGCGCGCCCTGCATGGCGAAATGGTCGAGAAGGATGTCGTCGGCAAGGTCACGGATGCCGAAATTCGCGCCCGCTACGACCAGGAAATCGCCAACACGCCGCCGACCAACGAGGTGCATGCCCGTCACATCCTCGTGAAGTCGAAGGAAGAGGCCGACGCGATCATCAAGCAGCTCGACGGCGGCGCCGATTTCCAGAAGCTCGCCAACGAGCACACCAGCGATCCGAGCGGCAAGACCAGCGGCGGCGATCTCGGCTGGTTCGGACCCGGCCAGATGGTGCCGGAGTTCGACAAGGCGGTCTTCGCGCTGGCGGTCGGCAAATACACCGAGCAGCCGGTGCAGTCGCAGTTCGGCTGGCACGTCATCCAGGTCGAGGACAAGCGCGCCAAGCAGCCGCCGGCCTTCGACCAGGTCAAGGATCAGGCCCGTCAGGCGGTCATCCGTGACAAGTACATCGCGCTGGTCAAGTCGCTGCGCGCCGAGGCCAAGGTCGAGATTCCGGACGAGAAGCTGAAGAAGACGGTCGACGCGCTGGAAGGCGCCAAGTAGGCGCGCCATCGGTGAGGCTGCCGATCTCCCCCCTTTCGGGCAGGGCTATCGCAGGTGGGAAGCCGAGGCTTTCGCTCTACGATGTACCCCCACCCCTAACCCCTCCCCACAAGGGGGAGGGAG
>NZ_JAMYLQ010000022.1:0-124983 GCF_040318115.1 Mesorhizobium sp. M1312
ACACAGTGTTTGAGCTTCGGATTTACCAAAACGGGTTTCCACTTTTGGTCCGAGGCTCCAAGGCGCCGCCCCGCTGGGGACTGGCCGGCGGCCCCG
This sequence comes from Mesorhizobium sp. M1312, assembly GCF_040318115.1. Taxonomy (NCBI): domain Bacteria; kingdom Pseudomonadati; phylum Pseudomonadota; class Alphaproteobacteria; order Hyphomicrobiales; family Phyllobacteriaceae; genus Mesorhizobium; species Mesorhizobium sp. M1312. The sequence continues at coordinate 97 of NZ_JAMYLQ010000022.1, forward strand.
CAGAAGCGGGCCAGCCGTTCGCCTGGACTTTAGCCGAGCCCGGCTTCCTTGAGCTGGCCGTCGACGCTGGTGGCCAGCATGTCGAGGCCTTCGTCGATCGGCACTTCCTTGGCCACCATCTTCTGCAGCGTCGCCGCCCATTCGGTGGTGAGATCGAAGAACAGCGGCTGCGGGGTGAACTTGATGCTGGCGCCGGGCGCCGAAACGTCGAACATCTCGACATAGCCCGGATAGCTCTTGTTCAGCTTCTCGCGGAACATCTGGTCGTTCCAGACCGACTGACGCACCGGATTGACGAAGTCCATCTCGGTCGCACCGAACAACGCATGCTCGGGCCCGGATGCCCATTGCATGAAGTACCAGGTGGCGTCCTTGTCCTTCGAGAAATTGGACATCGACAGCGACCAGATCCAGATATTGGGCGTCGGCGCCTTGGCAGCGGGATTGGCCTTGAAGGCGGAGAAGGCGAGCTTGCCTGCCATCTTGTTGTCGCCGCCGTTCATGAAGTAGCCGAGAATGTCGGCGTCGAAGATCATCGCCGAGGCGCCGGCGCCAAGGTCGGTGCCGACCTGATACCAGGTGTAGGTCGACCAGTCCTTGGGGCCGCTCTCCTGGATCATCTGGACCCACTGCTTGTGGAAGGCCTTGGATTCGGCAGTGTTCATCGCGGCCGACAATTTGCCATCGGCCGAGACATTCAGGTCCTTCTGGTCAAAGTTGGCGTAGGCCGACAGGAAGCCGGGATGGATCGTCGCCCAGGAGCGTGAACCGCGCACGCCGATGCCGTAGACGCCACCACCAACATCCTTGGTGAGCTTGGCCGCCGTAGCGACCATCTCGTCCATATTGCCGGGAACGCTGACGCCGACCTTGTCGAACATACCCTTATTGTAGGTGATGTTGTTCTGTTCGAAGCCCCACGGGATGCACCACTGCTTGGCGTCGTCGGAACCGAGCACGCCGCCAGGCTGACCGTTCCAGGCGCAGGACTTCCTGACACCGGGCAGGAAGTCGTCCCAGGCATAGTTCACGTTGGTCTTGGTCGGATCCTTGATCCACTCGTTGAGGTCGGTGATCCAGCCGGCCGGGCCGTAGGTCCAGGTCATGTAGGCGCCGGTCATGAAGGCATCGTATTCAGGCGAGCTGGCCGACAGCGCAGCGGTGACCTTGTCGAAATAGACATCCTCCGGGAAGACGTCGTAGACGACTTCCATGCCGGTCAACTTTTTGAAGTTTTCAAGGTTGGCGATCATCGCATCCGCGTAGGGATGCTTGTTGAGCAAGAGCTTGATGGTCTTGCCCTTGTGCGCCTGCCAGTCGAAATCCGCCGCCAGGGCACGTGTCTGCCCCAGATTGAGCAGCGTACCGGCCGTGCCGGCGGCAAGGCCCATTGCGCCGAGGCCTTTGATCAGCCCACGACGATCGACTTGTCCGCGCAGGAACGCGTCGATCAGGTCTTTCTCTTTCTCATGCATGTGTCTTCTCCTCCACAGGGTAGTTTCAATCGAATGGTTGCCGGCTACCCGACCGGCGTCTGCTCCACGAGTGATCGCGCCGTCCGCTCATCGGTGACCAGGCCTTTGAGATAGCGGCCCTCCAACACCGACTTGATGGCACGAACCTTCACCTTGCCGCCGGCAACGGCGACAATCCTGCGATTGCTGATGTCTTCGCGCGCCAGCGCCAGCGCCCGGTTGGAAAGCGTCGTCTCGACCGCTTTTCCAGCATCGTCGAAGAAATGGCCGAGCAGTTCGCCGACGCCGCCCTTGCGGCGGATCTCCTCCATTTCACCCTTTTCGATCATGCCGGTGGCGACCAGCGACGCCTCGCGCTCGGCGGTGCCGATACCGGCAATGAGCAGGTCGGCGGCCTTGCCGAGATCGAAGACCTCGCTGATGCCTTTCTGCCCAAGCAGCACGGTTCGATCCTCGACCGTGTTGGCGAACATCGGCACCGGCATCACATAGGCTTCCGCGCCGGTCCGTTCCGCCAGGCGGTGAATGACATCGTGCGGATTGGCCGAGAACTTGCGCGTCAGGCCACCAAGCAGTGAAACGAAGCGGGTCTTTTCAGCCGATATGCGCGGCAGATATTCGACGCAGGCGGCGAGCGTGCGGCCGTGACCGACGCCGATCAGCGCATCCTCGCCGCGTTCGATCTCACGCTTGAGGAACTGCGCGCCGGCAATGCCGAGCGCCTTGAGCGGCAGGTCTTCGCCATCGAAGTCGGGAACGACCTCGCAATAGTCGAGGCCGTAGCGGCTGGACAAATCGTCTTCAAGCGCAACGCATTCCGACACTTCGCCGTCGATATAGACTTTGACCAACCCTTCCTGATTGGCCTTGGTGATGAGGCGATGCGCCTTGAGGCTGGTCAGGCCAAGCCGCTTGGCGACCTCCGACTGGGTCAGGCCGCCAGCATAATGAAGCCAGGCAGCACGCGTCGCCATACTGGTTTCATCGTCGCGCAGGAGGCCGTTTCCAAAACCAACCATTTCCGCCCTAGATATTTTTATCAGTTGGTGCAAAATTTTTCACAAGCCGCCGCCGGAGTCAAGCGCCGCGTAGTTCAAATTGCACCAAGAGGGCAAAAAAATTCAGCCCGCTGGAGAGCGATCGTGCAGGTTAGGGCCCGTTGAAGGGCCATGCCTATCGACCTGAAGGGCAAGGCTAAACGGCTCGCTCCAGGCGAACCGGTTGCATGGGCCGGCAAGGCCTGCTCCGCCGTCCAACACTGAGCGCATACCTGGGCTGGCGACGCCAAACGCCGCGTCTTGCTGAAAATCCTCTGCCTGCCGAACGGCGGTAGACTTCGCTTGCGGATCAGGCGGATTCGGGCACATTAGAACAGGGGCAGAGACGTATCGATCTTCGCTTCACGAGAGCTACAGTAATTCTTCACAAACGGCTATCTATCCTGGCGTCAGGCGTTTGGTTCGAGTCACGAGGGGCGCGGCTTGGAATTCGATTTGAAGACCATTGAGGCGCTTGCTCCCGATCAGGCGTCGCTGAGCGCCGCCTCGAAGCTTACCAAGCGATCGAACTGGCCGCGGCTCGAAAAGAATGAGCAGCAGGCGCTCATCTGGGGTGAATGCCAGGGCTCCGGCTCCAATCCCTATCGGGTGGTGGTCGACACAGGCGATCACGGCTACAAATGCACCTGCCCGTCGCGAAAATTTCCGTGCAAGCACACGCTGGCCCTGATGTGGATTGCAGCCACCGCGCCAGCCAGTTTTGCAGCCGCTGAATCGACACCGGAATGGGTGAATGATTGGCTCAGCCGGCGTAGGAAGACGACGCCACCGCCAGCGCAATCGGGACCCGGCGCGGCCAAGAGCATTGATGAAGCCGCACGGACGGACGGGAGCGCCGCCGTCGAAGACGCTGCGGCTGTGGAGCGTCGTGAGGCAGCGCAGCGCAAGCGGGCGGAAGACACACGAAAAGCCGTGTCGGCGGCGCTCGATGAGCTCGATCAATGGATCGCCGATCAGTTGCGGCTTGGTCTTTCCGGCTTCATCGACGCCAGCAGCGACCGTTGCCGCCGGATTGCCGCGCGGCTGGTCGACATGAAGGCAACCGCGCTTGCCGGTCGCATCGACGAGCTCCCATCGCGGCTGATGGCGCTGCGCAGTGAGGAAAGACCAGATGCGGCGATCCGCGAGCTCGGCAAGCTTGTGCTGCTGGCCAAGGCATGGCGGGCGTCGCCCGACGATCCCGAATTGAAGCGCCTCGTATCGACCTCTGAAACCCGCGAACAGGTCTTGGCCAATCCGGATGCAAGACAGGTCGAAAGCTTCTGGGAGGTTCTGGGCGAGAAGATCGAGAGCCGCCGCGACGGTCTCGTCAGCCATTCGACCTGGCTGCTTGATCTGAAGAGCGCTACCCCGCAATTTGCCGTGCTGCTCGATTATTTTCCGGCTTCCGCCGGACGGCGGTCCAACGCTTTTGCACCGGGCGATCGTTTCGATGCCCGGCTGGTCTTCTATCCATCACGCAAGCCGCTTCGCGCACTGGTGGCGGAACGCATGGGGGAAGTGATGTCCGGCGCGTGGCCTGATTTCACCTTCGGCGCCGCAAAGGACCCACTCGCCACGCATGCTTCCTATCAGGATGCTGCGCCTTGGATTGCCGACTGTCCCCTTATGCTGCCGCCTGGTGCGATCCTGATTGACGACCGCGGCACAGGCTGGTGGCAGGCCGCGGATGATCCGCACGGGATCGCCTTGCCGATCGCAGGCGCTGTCAATCAAACATTGCTTGGTCTCGACTTTGCGGCCACGGCAGCGCTCTGGGATGGCGCTCGGCTTGACCTTCTGGCGGCTCAAAGCGGGTTCGGGAGGCTTGACCTGTCGTGAATGAGGGCGAGCAGACAGGCCTGGCGACAATGCGCGATTGCTGGATCGCCGGCGGAGCCGCCTTCGATCTGGTTCCGACCGCCTGGAAGGCAATCGCCGGCGATGCAAGTGCCGACGAGCAGGAGCGCCGGCTCCTGGCAATCGCAGCGCAAGCGCTGGACGTCGCCCTGCGGCCGGCGGCGCCGAAGACGCTCAGGCGGCGGCCGCCGCTCCCCAGGCTTGCGCTCCCTATGCTGCCGGAGCGATTGCGGCCGCTGTTGAGAGCCGCTCTGAAACACGCCGCCGACGCGAGACGCAAGACGCGCGTGGTGACGCTTGTGGCCAGCCGCGGCTTTGTCCTTCATCCGATGGACTGGATGCCCGCCGCGTCGGATCAGAACAGCCCGGACGTCTACGCTCCCTGGATCGACTGGCAAGCAAGCGTGGACGAGGAGAGACATGCCCCGCAGGAGAAACTGACGGCGGAAAATTGGGATGAATTCTATCCCGCCGCGCGACGCATCGCGCTGGCAGACATGCGCCGCAGTGAACCGTCTTCAGCTCGAATGCTGATCGAGGCCAAGGCATCGGGCGAGCCCGCCGAGGTCAGGCTCGCGCTCATCGAACTCATGCGCTTCGGCCTGGGTGCCGATGATGCGCCATTCCTTAAAAGCCTCTCCGCCGACAGGTCCGGCAAGGTGCGCGAACTGGCTGGCCGGCTACTGGCAAGGTTGGGCGAGCACGGCCACTCAAACGAAGGCGGGGCGGATGATCCCGCAGTCGAACTCGCGGCCTTCATCAGCGAAGGCAAATCCGGCTTCATCCGCCGCCGGACAACTTACACGCCGGCGAAACTGAAATCCCCAGCGCAGGAAAAGCGCCGCGCCGAATTGTTTGAGACCTGCAATCTGGGCGACCTTGCCGCACGGTTCGGCACTACAGAAGCCGAATTCATAGGCGCCTGGCAGTTCGGCGCCGACAACAATGCCGACATGCTGATCGCACGAATGGTCGCCGCTTCAGGCAGTGATGCCGCGGTGACGCATATGGCGGACGCGCTTGTCGCCGATGGGGGCAAACCGGCGCTGTTCGTACTGCACCTCACGCCGCGCCTGGACAGTCGCAGACAACGAGCTCTCGTCCGGCTGATCCTCAAGCAAGCAAATTACCTCAGCGCGATCAATCTGGCGGAAGGCATTGATGCTGGTTGGCTGGAATGGGACGACCTTTCGAACGGGCCAGCTCTTGCGGCGCTGCGTTCCGCCGTTGCGGCAAACGACGACGCCATGCGCCGGGCCGACGATTTACTGGAAACGATCGGCTTCCTTGCCACCGCGATCGCAGCAGCAAAATTGATCGACGAGGTCGTCGCAGCCGGCATGCCGCCCGCTGCCCCATCACTCAGTATCCTGCGTCTAAACGCGGCGCTGGCCGAATATCAGTCTAGAACCGACACATGATCAATCCGGAGAATTCATATGAACGCTGCCATCCGTCTCCCGGTCGAGCAGGCCTATGCCTCTGAATTGCAGGCGCTGGCGCGCGGTGACGACAGGCAAAAGCCTGCCGGCTGGAGCCTCTCGCCGCAGGCTGTGCTGACCTATCTGCTGGGCGGGAAGGCCGGTGACGGCACGCCGGTAACACCAAAATATGTCGGTCGCCGCCGACTAATGGAGACCGCGGTGGCGACGCTCGCCACCGACCGCGCACTGTTGCTGCTCGGCGTTCCCGGAACGGCCAAGTCCTGGGTGTCGGAACATCTGGCCGCCGCCATTATGGGCGACTCGACGCTGATCGTGCAGTGCACGGCCGGCACCGACGAGAACCAGATCCGCTATGGCTGGAACTATGCACAACTTCTGGCAAAGGGCCCGAGCCAGGAAGCATTGGTGCCGACGCCGCTCTACCGCGCCATGCAGACCGGCAAACTCTGCCGGCTCGAGGAGCTGACGCGCATGGGCTCGGATGTGCAGGACACGCTGATCACCGTGCTTTCCGAAAAGATGATGCCGATTCCGGAATTGAACACATCGATCTATGCCCAGCGCGGCTTCAACATTATCGCCACGGCAAACAACCGGGACAAAGGTGTGAATGAGCTCTCCTCGGCACTCAAGCGTCGCTTCAATGTCGTGGTGCTGCCATTGCCGGAAGACATGGCGGAAGAGGTGGCGATCGTCTCCAAACGGGTCGACGAGATGGCCGGCGGGCTCGACCTGCCGGTGCCGAAAAATGTCGGTGAGGAGATAGCCCGGGTATTGACCATCTTCCGCGAATTGCGCTCCGGTGCGACCGCCGACGGCAAGGTGACGCTGAAGACGCCCTCGGGCTCGCTGTCGACCGCCGAGGCAATCGCGACGATGGTTGGCGGCCTGAGCCAGGCGGCGTGGTTCGACAGCGGCAAACTCGGCGCCGAAGGTCTAGCCGCCAGCCTTGTCGGCGCGATCGTGAAAGATCCGGTCCAGGACAAGGTCGTGCTGGAAGAATACCTGGAAACGGTGCTCAAGAAGCGGCCCGACTATGCCGGCTATTACGCGGCGCTGAACGCAGCGATCTGACGCTATGGGCGACGTCGTCTATTTCGGCATACGCCATCACGGGCCGGGTTCCGCCGACAGCCTTGTGCAGGCATTGCAGGATTTGCAGCCGGTCGCCGTGCTGATCGAGGGGCCGATCGATGCCTCCGCGCTGCTGCCGTTGCTGGCCCGCCCGGAGATGCAACCTCCGGTAGCACTGCTTTGCTATCCGGAGGAGGATCCAGCTTCGACAAGCTTCTGGCCGTTCGCCGAGTTCTCGCCGGAATATCAGGCGGTCCTTTGGGCCGTGGACAACAAGGCGGCGTTGCGCTTCATCGACCTGCCATCGTCGGCGCGCTTGGCGGAAGCGGCGGCCGATGGCGCGGAAAAAGTGGATGCTGGCGAAGCGAAAGAAGCAAGCGAGCATGATGACGTGGCTCCGCATCGGCGTGATCCGATAGGCACGCTGGCCCGCGCCGCCGGCTATGAGGATGGCGAAAGCTGGTGGTCGGACATCATCGAGCAGAATCCGGAACCAGGCCCGATATTCGCCGCCATCTCCGACGCGATGATGACGCTGAGGGATGGTGAAGGCTCGATCGCGCAGCTCGAGGCCCAGCGCGAAGCGCATATGCGGCTCGAAATCGGGGCGGCGCGCAAGGAATTCGACGGACCTATCGCCGTCGTCTGCGGGGCGTGGCATGTGCCGGCACTGCAGGCCACACACACGCAAAAAAACGATCAAGCCCTGCTTAAGGGGATTGCAAGGCGCAAGAGCACGATGACATGGGCGCCGTGGACGGGACCGCGTCTGGCGCTGGGCTACGGCTATGGCGCGGGCGTCGTCGCACCCGGCTGGTGCAAGCATCTCTGGCGCACGCGCGGCCGGCGCGATGCAGCAACCTTGTGGCTTGCAATGATTGCAGCGGTGCTGCGGGTGAAGGGTCACCTGGTCTCGACCGCTTCGCTGATCGAAGCCGAGCGGCTCGCCCGCACGCTCGCCGCGATTCGCGAGCGGCCGAAACCCGGGTTTGAGGAATTGCGCGACGCCGCAATTGCAGCTCTGTTCAATGGCGAAGCGTTGCTGTGGGCCCTGGTCGAGGCCGAGCTGCTTCTAGGTGCGGACGTCGGCGAAATTCCACCCGACACGCCGTTGGCGCCGTTGATCGAGGATCTGCAGCGCAACCAGAAGGCGGCGCGGCTGAAACCTGAAGCGCTGGAGCGGGAACTATCCGTCGACCTGCGAAGCGACAGCGGGCTGTTTCGTTCGACATTGCTGCATCGGCTGAACGTGCTTGGTGTGCATTGGGGCAAGTTGACGGACGCCGGTCGCAGCCGTGGCACCTTCCGCGAGCGGTGGACCCTGGCCTGGGAGCCGGAATATGCCGTCCGTCTGGTCGAGAACCTGATTTACGGACCGACCATCGAAAAGGCTGCCAACGGCCGCCTGATCCAGATGATCGACGCGGCGGCAACCCTCGATACGCTTGCTGCACTGGTCCAGCGCGCTATTACGGCAGGCCTGTCGGAAGCGTCGACAGCCGGTCTTGCGGCCCTGGAGGCGCGGGCGGCGCACAGCAGCGAATGCCTGGAGATCCTGGCGTCGGTGTCGCCGCTCGCCGACATCATCCGCTACGGCGAGGCCCGCAAGACGCAGACGAACCGGCTTTCCGGCCTCATGGAGCGGCTGATCGTCGAAGGTGCGATCGCGCTTCCTTATGCGGCACGCGATCTGGATGAGCAGGCCGCCGCGGCCCTGGCTGGAGCGATGCGCAAGGCCGATGAGGCGATCAGGCTGGTCGAGGCCGGGGAAGACGTGCTGAACGGATGGCGCAACGGGCTGGCTGCCGTGCTGGAGGGGTCGCGGTCGACGGCGCTGCTGGCCGGATGCGCCGCGCACCTGCTCTACGAGGCCGGCCGGCTGCCCGCCGAAGCCGCGGCCGGGTTGCTCGGGCGACGCCTGTCGCCGGGCACGCCGGTCGCTGAAGCGGCAGGGTTCTTCGAGGGCTTCTTCAGCACAGCCGGTCAACGGCTGATCTATGATGAAGGTCTGCGCGGCGCTGTCGATTCCTGGCTTAAATCGCTCGACGAAGATGCTTTCATCGCGCACCTGCCGTTGCTGCGCCGCGTCTTTTCCAATCTGGACAGCATGGAGCGCCGGCGGCTGATCGAGGCAGTTCTCGGCCGCGCCGCGCGCTTGCCGGCCGGCCTGACGCCGACGCCGGATGGCGGCGAGGCGTGGCGCCGACACCTGGAGCTGCTTGGACCATTGCTCACGGGAGGAAACGGCAATGGATGACGAGGGCGAAATGAACGAGGCCGGCCCACTCACAGCCGATGGCGGAAGGGAGCGCCGCTGGCGCCTGGCGATCGGCGCCGCCGATGAGGCATCGCCGTCGCTTTCCAGCGACGACAAACGGCTTTCGGCGGCGCTCGATGCTCTCTACGGCGATGGCGACAGCGCCGCAGCCAGCGACCCGCGCAAGCGGCGCGGCGGACTCGGCCGCTCGGCGCCGCGCGCTGCACAGTGGATGGGCGACATTCGCTCCTTCTTTCCCGCGCAGGTCGTTCAGATCGTCCAGAAGGACGCTTTCGAACGGCTGGACCTGAAGCAGATGCTGATGGAGCCGGAATTCCTCAAAGCGATCGATGCCGACGTCAACCTCGTCGCCGACCTGATTTCGCTGCGCTCGGTCATGCCGGCCAAGACGAAGGACATCGCCCGCACGATCATCGCCGATATCGTTGCCAAGCTGATGCAAAGGCTGGAGCAGAAAACCGCCGAGGCGATACGCGGCGCACTCGACCGATCGAGGCGCACCAACCGCCCGCGTGCACGCGATATCGACTGGCAGCGCACCATCTCGGCGAACCTTCGCCACTACCAGCCCGAGCATAAGACTATCGTGCCGGAGAAGCTGGTTGGTTTCATGCGCAAGCAGCGCCGGCTGGTCGATCTCGACGAAGTCGTTCTCTGCGTCGACCAGTCCGGCTCGATGGCAAGCTCGGTGATCTACGCCTCGATCTTCGCAGCGGTGATGGCCTCGCTGCCGGTCGTGCGCACCAAGCTCGTCTGTTTCGACACGGCCATCGTCGACCTTACCGAGGAACTCAGCGATCCCGTCGAAGTGCTGTTCGGCGTGCAGCTTGGCGGCGGCACCGATATCAACCAGGCCGTCGCCTATTGCGCCGACCGTATCGAGCGACCAACCAAGTCGCACCTGGTGCTGATCACCGACCTCTACGAAGGCGGCAATGGCCAGGAGTTGCTGCGGCGGCTGGCGGCGCTGGTTCGATCCGGCGTCAATGTCGTCGTGCTTCTGGCACTGACCGACCAAGGCCGGCCCGGCTATGATCCGGCAATGGCAGGTTCGGTTGCCGCACTTGGTATTCCCGTCTTCGCCTGCACGCCGGATCTGTTCCCGGACATGATGGCGGCGGCATTGCGCCGGGATGATATCGGCGCCTGGGCGGCGGGCGCCGACATCAAGCTGGTTCGTGCCGAGGCCGAAGCGCCTAGGGCGAACGAGTGAGCCCCATGTCACAGAAGGTTGCCGAGCTCCTGTCGCGGCTGGAAAAGCGGCTGGACAGGTCAGCGGTTGTTTCGGCCTACGAGGCAGGACTACGCTACCGGGAAGACCCAGACAGCAAGACAGGCGCACCGCCGGAGTTCGTGCTGCGTCCGCGCACGGCCGGCGAGGTGTCGGACATACTGCGCCTGTGCAACGAGGCGGGGCAGAGGCTCGTCATCCAGGGTGGCCGGACCGGGCTTGCCGGTGCGGCTCGCATCCAGCCCGGCGAAGCGGTGCTGTCGCTGGAGCGCATGACGGCGATCGAGCCCCCCGACCACGAGGCGGCGACGATCATCGCCGAGGGCGGCGCGCCGCTGCAAATGGTGCGGGACGCGGCCGATGCGGCCGGCTTGCTGTTCGGCGTCGACATCGGCGCGCGCGGCACGGCCACCGTCGGCGGCAATGTTGCCACCAATGCCGGCGGTATCCGCGTACTGCGCTACGGCATGTACCGCGCGCAGGTGCTCGGCCTGCAAGCTGTGCTTGCCGACGGCAGCATCCTAACGTCGCTCAAGGGCTTGCCCAAGAACAATTCCGGCTATGACCTCAGCCAGCTCTTCATCGGCAGCGAAGGTACGCTGGGCGTCGTCACGCGCGCCTGCCTGCGGCTGCACCCGAAGCCGGCCACCGAGGTCAACGCCTTCTGCGCGCTCGCGTCGCTCGAAGCGGCGATCGCGCTGCTTACGCTGCTCAGGCAGAAGCTCGGACCGTTGCTGTCGGCTTATGAGGTGAATATCGCACCGCTCTATGGCGCCATGGTCGCCGGCATGGACGCGCCGGCGCCGCTGCCCGTCGGCTCGCCCGTCTATGTGCTCGCCGAGATACAGGGCAGCGAGCCCGACCGCGACGGCGACCGTTTTGCCGACGTGCTGATGCAGGCGGTTGAGGACGGGGTGATCGATGACGTGATCGTCTCGCAGTCGCCGCGCGAATTCCGCGCGCTGTGGGCGGTGCGAGAAGACGCCAACCGCTTCCTGTTTTCGATAAAAGGCCTGATCAGCGTCGACATCAGCCTCCCGCTGGCAAGGATGGGAAGGTTCCTGCGAGAAGCGGAAGCGGCAATCCGGGCCATCGACCGCAACGCCGAAATCTACGTCTTCGGCCATCTCGGCGACGGCAATCTGCATTATCAGGTGCGCACCGTGGATCCGGCGGCGGCGTATGACATCGTCTATCGTGGCGTGGCTGCAGCCGGCGGCAGCGTCTCGGCCGAACATGGCATCGGCGCCGACAAGAAGGAATGGTTGCACCTGGTGCGCAGCGATGCCGAGATCGCCGCCATGCGGCGCTTGAAAGCGGCTTTCGACCCGAACAATATCCTCAATGCCAGGCGGGTCTTCGATCTCGCGCCCGTCTGAAAATCGAAGGCCGGAAGGTTCCTCTACTTCATGTCCTTCAATTCCGCATGCGCCACTGCGATGCGAGCGGCAAGCGCGGCATTGTTACGGACCAGCGCGATGTTGGCTTTCAGGCTGCGACCCTGCGAAAGCTCGTTGATGCGGGTGAGCAGGAACGGCGTCAGTTCCTTGCGCCCGATGCCGCGTGTCCCGGCTTCGGCCACCGCTGCCGTGATCGTGCCGTCGATGAAGGCCGGATCGAGCGCATCCTCCTCGGGAATCGGATTGGCGACGAGGATGCCGGTGCCGGAGCCGATCTGCTCGTGCAGCAGCATGGCCCCCGCAATGTCCCCCGGCGTGTCGAGGCGGTGATCGGCTTTCAGTCCGCTGGAGCGGGTATAGAAGGCCGGAAAATCATCACTCTGATAGGCAATCACCGGCACGCGTTGCGTCTCCAGATATTCCAGCGTTTTTGCAATATCGAGGATCGATTTTACGCCGGCGCAGACGACGGTCGTGCCGGTCTGGCCGAGTTCGGTGAGGTCGGCCGAGATATCGAAAGTGGCCTCGGCGCCACGATGCACGCCGCCGACGCCGCCGGTCGCGAAAATGCCGATGCCGGCCAATGCGGCGATCCGCATCGTCGCCGAGACGGTGGTTCCGGCCGAACCGCCGCGCACCATGATGGCGGCGAGGTCGCGCCCGGAGGCCTTGACCACGTCTTTTGCCGCTGCCAGCTGTTCCAGTTCACGGTCGTCGAGCCCGGCCTTGATCTTGCCGGCGACCACCGCGATGGTGGCGGGCACAGCACCGTTCTGGCGCACCACGGTTTCGACGCCGCGCGCAGTCTCCAGATTGGCAGGATAAGGCATGCCATGGGTGATGATCGTCGATTCCAGCGCCACCACCGCGCGGCCTTCTCGAAGTGCTGCCGCGACTTCGTCGTTCAGGTGGAGAAGGGAAGGTTTCATCGTCATTTCGCTTTCAGGGTTCGGCTCGCGTTCAGGCGGGAATGCGGTACATGCCGGCGGTTAGGAAGCGCGGCGACAGATCGGGATGGACGCTGGATTCGCTTTCGGTGGTCAGCGTGGCGAGCAGCGCCCCGGTGCGCGCTGCGTCGAGCACGGGATCTCCCGAAAGCACCTTGTACATGGTGCCGGCAATCATCGCGTCGCCGGCGCCGGTGATATCGACGGTGCGGGCCGGGACGGAACGCATTGTCGTCACGCCGCTTTCGGTCGCGACCGCAAATCCATGCGCGCCCATGGTCACGATCACCTCGCTGGCGCCGGCCGCGCGCAGCGCCGCGGCTGCCTCTTTCGGCTTCAGCCGCTTGTCGGCATCGGTGATGCCGAGCATCGAATTGGCCTCGTCATGGTTGGTGAACAACAGGTCGATGCCGCTCAGGTCTTTCGGCAGGCGCGCCGATTTCGGCGACGACACCGTGTCGACGGCGAGTTTGAAGCGCGCGCCCTGCTTACGTGACATCAGCGCTGCGATCGTTGCAGCCGGCAGATTGCAGTCGATGAACACCCATGTCGCCGAAGCCAGATGCGGCCAGAAGCGGTCGAGATAGGCCGGCGAAAACAGATCGAATATCTCCATGTCGGCGATGCCGAGCACGAGATCATTGTTGAGATCGAGGATGGCCACATATTCCGCCGTCGGCCGCTCCGTAGTGGTGATGACCTGGCTGACGGCGGCGCCGAGGTCGCGCAGATGCCGCACCAGCGAGCGGCCGGTTTCATCATCGCCGACAATCGAGACGAAGCTTACGTCGATGCCAAGGCGGACGAGGTTCTCGGCGACGTTGCGGGCGACGCCGCCGAAGCTGCGATAGCCGTCGACCGGGTTCGACGTTTCGAAGATCAGATCCTTCTTGGCGTGATACTTACGGTCCAGAACCGCGCCGCCGATGCAGATCATGCGCTTGGAGGCCGGCAAGACATAGCCGCGACCAAGAATGTAGCCCTTGTTTACGAGCTGCACGATGTGGGCCGCGACGGTCGAACGGGCAATGCCGAGCGCGGTTGCTATGTCCTGCTGGCCGGCGAACGGGTTCGCTGCGATGAGGTCGAGAACCGCCTGTTCCTGTGCTCCAAGGTCGTCCATCGTCTCACCCGCCCGTCCAGTTCGTCCCTAAAGGTTTGAACAACAACAGATGATCTTGTCAACATTTGTTTGGAGCGACAGGAGGTCTCCCTCAATGCCATCGGCTGGTACTGGTCGACGCCTGGCGGCGCATCACATTACTTATTGCGACGGCAGGAACTTGAAAGCAAGCGGATGAGCGAACAGGAGTTGATGTCGGAGCTGGAGCGGTTGGTTTCCGAGGACCGAAACCCGAAGACGATGGATATCGACCTGCTGCCAACCATCGAGATCCTGCGCAAGGTCAATGACGAGGACAGCGGCGTCCCGGCCGCCGTCGAGAAAGTCATTCCGGAAATTGCTGCCGCGGTAGACCGGATCGTTAGTGCGTTTCAAAAAGGCGCGCGCCTTGTCTACATGGGCGCCGGCACGAGTGGCCGGTTGGGAGTTCTCGACGCCTCGGAGTGTCCACCGACATTCGGCGTGCCCGAGGACATGGTGCTCGGCCTGATCGCTGGCGGCCCCAAAGCGCTGGTGCGGGCTGTGGAAGGCGCCGAGGATGATCCGCAACAAGGCGTGAAGGCACTGCAGGATATCAGGTTGACCGCCGACGATGTGGTGGTCGGCATCGCGGTCAGCGGCCGCACGCCTTATGTCATCGGCGGTTTGACTTACGCAAAGCAGGTGGGAGCGACGACAGTGGCGCTCTCCTGCAATCCCAGATCGACCATTGCCGGCATTGCCGACGTTGCCATCTCTCCGCTTGTCGGCCCCGAGGTTCTCGCCGGCTCGACCCGGCTGAAGTCGGGGACCGCGCAAAAGCTGGTTCTCAACATGCTGACGACAGCCAGCATGATCCGGATCGGCAAGAGCTATCAGAACCTGATGGTCGACCTTAATCCCAGCAACAAGAAACTCGTCGCCAGGGCGGTTGGGATCGTGATGCAGACCACCGGCTGCACAGCGCAGCGGGCACGACAGGCGCTCGACCAGACCGGCAAAGACGTGAAGCTGGCGATCCTGGTGACAATCACCGGCATGAGCGTCGAAGAGGCGCGCAAGGCGCTCGACAATGCGGGAGGATTCCTGCGAAAGGCGATAGGCGAAAAGACGTTGTGAAGCCGCCTGGATACCGGGATACTGGTATACAGAACGGATCGACCTCGACAAAGGCAAGGCAATGGACCTTGCTCACCAACCGGATCCATCCGACACATCAACAGCGGGATTATCGAGATTCGCCAACCGGTCGGCGATCCGTCAACGGAGCCTAACAAGTGAAAAGTGGGGAACCAAGCTGGGCCGTCGGCCTGATGACCGGCACCGTGCTGGACGGCAATATCGATGTTGCGCTGATCAAGACCGACGGCGAGCGGATCGCGGATTTCGGCACTTACACGCTGGCGCCCTACCCCAGATCAATCCGCACTCTGCTGGAGGATACGCTGGATCAGGCCAGGGCGTGGAATTTTGCCGGGCCGGAACCGGCGATCTTTCGCGAAGCTGAAGAAGCCCTGACGCGCGCCCAGTCAGCAGCCGTCAAGGACCTCGTCGAAAGCTATGGGCTGACGATGGCCGATATCGGCGTCGTCGGCTTCCATGGCCAGACCGTGCTGCATCGCGCCCCGCAAACCGGCCGGCTCGGCCAGACCCGCCAGCTCGGCGATGGAGCGTTGATGCATGCCATACTGGGCACCAAGGTCGCCTATGATTTCCGCTCGGCCGACATGCGCGCCGGCGGGCAAGGCGCGCCGCTGTCGGCCGCCTACCACGCCGCGCTGCTGCGCGATGCCGATATCAGCGGCGACACGGCGGTGCTCAATCTCGGCGGCGTCGCCAACATCACTTGGTGGGACGGCAAGGACAATGTCGTCGCCTTCGACACAGGACCGGCCAATGCGCCGTTGAACGATTTCATCAAGGCGAAAGGGCTTGGCGAAATGGATCGCGACGGCGCGCTCGCGCGGACCGGCACCGTCGACGAAGCCCGGCTGGCCAAGCTCCTGCAGCATCCCTACCTGGCCAAGCCCTATCCAAAGTCGCTGGACCGGTTCGATTTCGGCGCAGCCATGGCGGATGGGATCAACGCTGAGGATGGCGCCGCACTGCTGACGGCCTTCACCGCCGCAGCCGTCGGCAAGGCGCTCGACCTCCTGCCGCACCGGCCGAAGCGGCTGGTGGTCAGCGGTGGCGGCCGCCACAACCCGACGATCATGGCCATGCTTGCCAGCCGCGCCGGCGTCGAAGCGGTGCCGGCGGAGGCGCTCGGCTGGAAGGGTGATGCGGTCGAGGCGGAGTGCTTTGCCTTCCTTGCGGTTCGCGTGCTCAGGGGCCTGCCGATCAGCTTCCCGACCACCACCGGGGTGCCACAGCCGATGCGCGGCGGGCGCCTTGCCGGCTGATCAAGTCGACAATTTCTTCTGCAAGAAGACGCGGGCGCGGTCGACGGGAAAATCGGGAAGCACGCCGAAAGGCTGATATCCCTGACGCTCATAGACGTTTGCCGCTTTCGGATTGAACGTGTCGATCAGGGCGCCATGACAGCCGCGTGCGACGGCTTCCTGTTCGGCTGCGTCCAGCATCCTGCCGGCCATGTGCTGGCCGCGCAGTCGCTCATCGACCCAGAGCCATTGCACATAGAGCCAGCCCCAGGCGGTGTATCCCGAGATGCCGGCGACAACCGCACGGTGCTCGTCGCGTACGAACACGGCGAGTGCCTTCCTGTTGGCCGGACCGACGTCGCTGTCGTTGAACGCGCTGAGCCGCTCCCCGAGAAAAGCGAGTTCTTTCGGCGAAGGGTCGGCGGTGGTTTCAAGCGTCATGTTCATCGCTTGTCCAGACAGGCTCACAGCCGGATACCCGTATACAGCGCTCCCGGACGCGTGGCACTTTCATTTACATTTATCGAAGGAAAGGAGGGGAGCGCAAGCTCTGCCGCCGCGTGGCTCCGCGACTACACGGGCCGCGGCGAACGCCACGCCGCCGCCGAAGCGGCGACCAGCATGAGCAACGCTGCAACCACTGCCGATGCCGCAAAACCAAAGCTGGAATAAAGCGGTCCGAAAGCGGTGGCGCCGACAAACACCGCGAGATAGGTCACGGCGCTGTTCAAGCCCATGATCGTGCCGCGCCGCGCCGGATCGAGCGCCGAAAGGCGCATCACCAGGACGTTCAGTCCAAAATGATTGGCAAGGCCCCAGACTGCGACCATCGCGATGACCAGGCCGAAGCTGCCGCTTGATGCGGCAAGCGCGACGTAGATGATCGCGACGAGGAGATAGGCGAACGGCATGACGCGTCGCGCGCCCAGGCGATCGATCACGCCGTCGAGAAGTGCCGCCATGCCGAAGCCAGCGCCATAGGCGAGTGCGGCCAAGCCATTGGCGCTGACCGGCTGTCCCAAGCCATTGTGAAGGTGATCGCCGAGATAGCCGTAGACGCCGTAGAAGGCGGTCATGAAGGCGCCGCAGGCGACCAGAAGCGGCACTATGCCGGGAACGGCCAAGGCGCCGAGCGGCGTCGGCGCCGGACCGCTTTTCCTAACGTCGCTCAGCGACGTCAGCGTAAGAGCGGTCAACGCGAGCGCCGCAAGCACCGCGACCGCCGCGAAAACTGCGCGCCAGTGCAGCAGATCGGCAATTACAGCCGACAACGCGACACCAGCGACCATGCTCAGGGTCCAGCCGGTCAGCACGACGCCGATCGTCCCGCTCTCGCGGCCAGGCGGCGCGATCGCAGCGGCGCTGGCGTAGATTGCCGGCATGGCGACGCCGGCGGCGATGCCGGCGAAAAGCTGGGCCGCAACCAGCGTCGTTACCGTCGGCGCAGCGGCGCTGGCGAGAAGCGCTATCGCCAGCAGCAGCAACGCCGCTTGCAGCATACGGCGAGCGCCGAGCCGGTCGATATAGCGTGCCAGGAACAAGGCGCTTGCTGATGTCCCCAGGCCGAACGCGGCGGACGCGATCATGACGGCCGGCACGCTCGTCGCAAACGACGCGGCCACTGCCGGTGCTATCGGACCGAGAACCAGCGAGTTGGAGCCGATCACCGCGATGCATCCGGTCAGGAGATAGGCGAGCGCCGGGATAGGCGGCCTTGCCGTCAATGTTGCGACTTGATCACTGTTCGTCATACGGCAATAATGGCCGTATTAAATTCTGTATCAATCAGGAATTTCGATATGGATGAAGAAACAGATGGCATTCTGCAGAACAGGCCTGCTGCCCGTGGCATCGACCCGATCGACCGAAAAATATTAGGCGTTCTGGTCGATGACGCTACGATCAGCTATGCCGAGCTCGGCGAACGTGTCGGCCTGTCACCCCCGGCAGCCCATGAACGGGTGAAGCGCCTTCGGCGCAGCGGCGCCATTCGCAACACCGCGATAATCATCGACCCCAAGGCGGTGCGCAAGCCGTTGCTCGCTTTCGTGCACATCGACACCAAGGGTTGGGGAAAGACCCCCGAACTGATGGCGATTTCCGAGCACCCCGAAGTCGAGGAGATTCATTCGGTGGCCGGCGACACATGCATGCTGATCAAGGTCCGCACCGAGGACACAAGGGCGCTCGAAGGCCTGCTGTCGCGGCTTTACGAAACGCCCGGCGTCACCTCGACGCGAAGCTACGTGGTTTTATCGACCTATCTGGAGCGGCCGGTGCAGCCCGGGATCACGACGGAATGGCCAACGCCCCGGCACATGGCCAAGCCGCTGTATTAGGGGTCGCCCTGTCTTCAATCAACCAAGCTCCAAGGTCGTGATTGCAAAGACCCCGGATTGCGCTAACTGCGGCGCTTTTCCCTTGTACATTCGAGCCGTTTCGAAGCCCGGGTGGAGGCCGGTGGACGTCAGCTGAGCTACGAAATGCCCGTTTGTCTCGGGAACGTCGAGATAGACATTTCCGGGTCCCGCGGTGTTGGCGAGCGCGGCAAAAAGGCGGCTTGCCGCGTCCAGGCTGTTGGAAAAGAGCGGCCCGATCTTGCAGCCGTCGCGGCATCGGCGCGCGACGCCATATCCCTCGATCGCGCCATCCCTAACGATCGCAAGCGCCATGTGCGGCGGGCGCAGCCATTGTTCCAGGAAGGATCGCCTCGGAGCGGGAAAGAAGCGGCTGTCGTAGTCCAGGACATCGGGCATGAGTTCCGGGTCTATGGCACGAATACCACTGTCGGCGGTTGCCGGAACACCCGGCGATCCGACGAACCGGATCGTCCGGTAGACCGGCGCAAAACCCATGCTGCGGTAATTGGCCTGCTGTTCGACGACACCATCGAGGCCGATCGTACGGTCGCCGAGCCGCGCCATGCCGGCATCCCAGACCGCCTTGCCATGACCCTCTCCTCGCCTGTCCGGCCGACAGATATAGAGGCCGA
This sequence comes from Mesorhizobium sp. M1312, assembly GCF_040318115.1. NCBI lineage: Bacteria > Pseudomonadati > Pseudomonadota > Alphaproteobacteria > Hyphomicrobiales > Phyllobacteriaceae > Mesorhizobium > Mesorhizobium sp. M1312. Next base: position 19,319 of record NZ_JAMYLQ010000022.1, read on the forward strand.
TGAAGCCGAAATCGTCACCATAGGCGACGGCCGAAATTCCGGCCACCATCTCGCCATCGACAAAGGCGCCGATGAAGCCGTCTGGATCCGCCGCATGGAACGCCACGGCATCGCCGAGGCCGGGATTCCAGCCCTCCGCTGCCGCCCAGTCGACAAGGGTTTCCACGTCTTCAAGTGCGAGCGTTCTGATCGTTCGGCGCATTGCGGTCACTCGGCGGCAACAGATCAGGGGGCGAAGGATTTCAATGCGCCACGATAAGGCTTTGCCAGTGGGCTTGCATAGGCGCCACGCTTGGAGGTCGACAGGCCAAGCGCGATCAGAGCCTCGGCCTGCTTGACCGCTGCGCCGACGCCGTCGATGACCGGAACGCCGAATTCCCGCTGCAGCTCGGCTGCGAGATCGGCCATGCCAGCGCAGCCGAGCACGATGGCCTCGGCGCGATCCTTGTCGAGCGCGCGCGCGATCTCGCCCCGCAGTTTCAGGATCGCGTCCGATGCCGGGTCTTCGAGAGCAAGAACCGAGATATCGGCGGCGCGCACGCGGGCCCGCCCCGCCATGCCATAGCGCTGCACCAGCCCTTCGACCGGCACGCGCGAGCGCTCGGTCGTGGTGACTACGGTGAAGCGCTGGGCGATGAACGAGGCCGTGCTGAGCGCTGCCTCGCAGATGCCGATGACCGGAATGTTGGCCATGGCGCGCGCGGCATCGAGGCCGGTATCGTCGAAACAGGCGATGATCGCGGCTTGCGCGCCTGAGCGCTCGCCGGCGGCGATCTCGACCAGCAGGCCCGGCACGGCAAGCGCCTCGTCATAATAGCCTTCGATCGATACAGGCCCCATGGACGAGGTGACCGCGACGATGTCCGTGCCGGCGCCGGCCACGAGCCGCGCCGCCGCTGCAATGGTTTCGGTCATGCTGGCGGTCGTATTGGGATTCACCACGAGGATTTGCACTGGGGGTCTCATGCACGCGCCAGGCGGCCGACATAGAGGATTGCGCCGAGCGTCAGCAGGATCACCAGGAAGGAAAATACTGTCGTCACGGTGCCCAGCGCATAGAGCACCGGCGTCGTGACATTCGTCGTCATGCCGTAAATTTCGAGCGGCAGCGTGTTGAACGTGCCCGAGGTCATCAGCGTGCGGGCAAACTCGTCATAGGACAGGGTAAAACCGAACAGGCCGACACCGATCAGGCTGGGCGCGATCATCGGCAGCACGACATGCGCGAAGGTCTGCCAGGAGGTCGCCCCGAGATCACGCGCGGCTTCCTCATAGGCCGATGAGAACCGGTTGAAGACGGCGAACATGATCAGCACGCCGAAGGGCAAGGTCCATGTCAGATGCGCACCGAAGGCGGATGTATACCAGGCGGGGCGGAAGCCGATCTGCTGGAAGACGACGCCGATGCCGAGCGAGATGATGATCGACGGCACGACCAGGCTGGCGACCGCCAGATAGAACAAAGCGGTGGCGCCGCGAAATTTTTGGCGGAAGGCAAGACCAGCGAGAAGCGACACGCCGACGGTCACGATCATCACCATCAGGCCAAGGATGAAGGAGCGTTTGAAGCTGCCGCCGAAATCGCCGACCGCCTGGCGCTCGAACAGATTGGCGAACCAGTGCAGCGAAACACCGTTCAGCGGAAAGGTCAGCCCGCCATTCTCGCCCTGGAAGGAGAGGATCAGGATCGCCGAAAGCGGGCCGTAGAGAAACAGCACGAAAATAGCGAAGAACGCCGCCAGCACGTAGAATTCGAAGGTGCGCTTGTCGTGGGTCACGTCACAGCTCCTTGCGAATGTCGACGATGCGCAGGATGCCGGCGACCATCAGCAGCACCAGCACCAGCAGCACGACCGCGTTGGCGGCCGCCGCCGGATATTGCAGCAGCGACATCTGGTTTTTCATCATCAGCGCGACGGAGGCGCTCTGCCCGCCGGACATCACCTGCACTGTCGAAAAGTCGGCCATCACCAGCGTGACGACGAAGATGGTGCCGATTGCCATGCCGGGCTTGGCGAGCGGGATGATGACGTTCCAAAGAACCTGCCAGCCGGACGCGCCGGCGTCGCGCGCGGCTTCGATCAGCGACTTGTCGATGCGCATCAGCGTGTTGAAGATCGGCGTCACCATGAACAGCGTGTAGAGATGCACCATGGCGAGCACCACGGCGAATTCGGAATAAAGCAGCCATTCGATCGGCTTCGGGATCAGCCCCATCTGCACCAGCGTCGAGTTGACCAGGCCATTGCGGCCAAGCACCGGAATCCACGAGATCATGCGGATGATGTTGGAAGTCAGGAACGGCACGGTGCAGACCAGGAACAGCACCATCTGCATGGCAGTGGTCCTGATATGGAAGGCGAGGAAATAGGCGACCCCAGAAGCCGACGAACAGCGTCAGCGCCCAGACGATGGCGGCGTATTTCAGCGTGTTCAGATGGGTTTTCCAGGTGACCCAGGAGCCGAGCGTGTCGGCGTAGTTGGTGGTCAGGAAATCCGGGTACATCGCCGCGAAATCGTAGTCCCAGAAGGAGACCACGGCGATCATCAGGATCGGCAGCAGAAGGAAGGCGCCGAGGATCAGCGCCAGCGGCGCCGCCTGGAGGTAGGGGACGAGGGCGTTGATCGAGAGCCGGCGGCGTCTGGCGGGTCTGGCGGCGGCTATAGGCTGGTCGAGAGCCACGGTCATCCGGAACCCCTTCGGGACGATGTGGCGAAAGAGAAATTTTGCCAGATTGCGATCCTTCCCACCCCCCTCTGTCCTGCCGGACATCTCCCCCGCTAGGGGGGAGATTGCGCCCTCAATGCCGCTTTCGCCAACCATCGGCGCTGCAGGAATGACGCCGGCAGCGCAACTGCCAATCTCCCCCCTTGCGGGGGAGATGTCCGGCAGGACAGAGGGGGGTGGGAAGGAATGAGGCATCTCAAATGGCGCGTTGGTTTTGCACTACGCCGCGATGAACTCGTTCCAGCGCCTCACCATGTAGCGGTCCTCGTCCATGACCGAGTTCCAGCAAGCGACCTTGCCCATGCGCTCGACGAAGGAGCCGCCGTCGCGCACCGCGCCCGCCTTCTCCATGATCTTGCCGTCTGGCGCCAGGATATCGCCCTTTGCCGGCTTGCCGTCGACCCAGTAGCCCCATTCGTCCTCGGACATGAACTGCTTGGCCGTGTCCATGGCGGCCGAGTAGTAGCCCTGGCGATTGAGATAGGCGCCGACCCAGCCGGACAGGTACCAGTTGATGTATTCGTAGGCGGCGTCGAGTTCGGCGCCCTTGAGATGCGCCGCCAGGCCAAGGCCGCCGCCCCACGAGCGATAGCCTTCCTTGAGCGGCTGGTATTTGCAGGCGATGCCCTTGGAGCGCACCGCAGCGACCGCCGGCGACCACATCGACTGGATGACCACTTCGCCTGAAGCCATCAGGTTGACGCTCTCGTCGAACGATTTCCAGAACGCCCGGAACTGGCCGTCCTGCTTGGCCTTGATCAGGAAGTCGATCGTCTTGTCGATCTCCTCTTTGGTCATATTGCCCTTGTCGGCGTATTTGATGTTGCCCATGGCTTCCATGATCATCGCAGCATCCATGATGCCGATCGACGGGATGTTGAGGATGGCGGCCTTGCCCTTGAAGGCCGGATCCATGATGTCGGCCCAGGTGGTGATGTCGCGGCCGACAAGGTCGGGGCGGATGCCGAGCGTATCGGCATTGTAGATGGTCGGAACCATCGTCATCCACTGCGTCGGTTCCTTCGCGAAGGTCTTGGCGTCCTGCGCCTCGACGAAGCCGACCGTATGCGGCGCGGTGCCCTGGGCGATGACGCTGTCGGGCGTCAGCTTGCCGGTGATGAACAGCGGCACGATCTTGTCGTAATATTTCAGCTTCTTGACATTCATCGGCTGCATCACCCCGGACGGATACACCTTCTTGGCGATCCAGTATTCGATGTCGGCAATGTCGTAGCTGTCCGGCTGGGTCACCGCGCGCTGGGCGGCGGCGTCGGAGTCGGTCGCCGTCATCTCCAGCGTGATGCCGAGGTCGGCCTTGCACTTGTCGGCGATGGCGTTGAGGTTGGACACGCCGGTGCCGAACTGGCGCAGCGTGATCGGGTTCTGCGCCCAGATCGTCGGGAAGCCTGATATGACACCGGAGCCGGCGGCAAAACCGACGGCGGCGGCACCTGTCTTGAGCAGCGAGCGGCGGGAAATTCCTGTCTTCTTGTCGGTGGTGTTGGTCATGTCAGTTCCCCTTTTTTGATTGGTTGTTCTGGTTCAGGAATCGAGACGGCCAAGGACGATCGCGTCCTCGGCGTCCCAGGCGATCGGTATGGCGTCGCCGACGGCGACCGGCTTGGCGAAGAAGCTGGTGTCGTCGACGATCACCGTGAAATCCTCGATGCCGGCGCCATTGACCGAAAGCTTCACGGTCGAGCCGCGGTATTCGACGTTGGAGACGATGCCGGTGAACCCGAGCCCCGCGGCCGGCGGGTCGCCGATCCGAACATGGTCGGTACGAATGGCGATATCGATCGGCTCACCAACCTGCCTGCCCTGCCCGCTGGCCGCAAGCGAGCCGCCACCAGGAACATCGAAGACAACCATGCCGTCGCGGCTGCCACTGACGCGGCCGGAGACGACGTTGTGATCGCCCATGAAACGGGCGACGAACGCGGTGGCCGGCCGCTCGAAGACGACGCGCGGATGCGCCGCCTGCTCGATGCGGCCGTCGTTCATGACCACGATCAGGTCGGCGAGCGCCATCGCCTCCTCCTGGCTATGGGTGACGTGAACGAAGGTGATGCCGAGCGACGTCTGCAGCTTCTTCAGTTCCGCCCGCATGCGGATCTTCAGGAACGGATCGAGTGCCGATAGCGGCTCGTCGAGCAGCAGCGCCTCGGGGTCGGTGATGAGCGCCCGGGCCAGGGCGACGCGCTGTTGCTGTCCGCCCGAAAGCTGCGCCGGGCGGCGGCCGGCATAGGCTTCCATCTGCATCAGCTTCAGCATGACGAGCGCCTTGGCGCGGCGCTCTTCCTTGCCGATACCCTTCATCTTGAGGCTGAACGCAACATTGTCGATCAGGTCGAGATGCGGAAACAGCGCGTAGGACTGGAACATCATGGCGGTGCCGCGCTGGGCCGGCGGCAGATCGGTGACCACAATATTGCCGAGCCGCACGTCGCCGCTGGATATGCTCTCGTGGCCGGCAATCATGCGCAGCGTCGAGGTCTTGCCGCAGCCGGACGGGTCGAGCAGGCAGCAGTAGGTTCCCGCGGGGATTTTCAGGCTGATGTCTTCGACGGCAGTCGTTGCGCCGTAGATTTTCGAAACGGACACGATGTCGATTTCGGGGGCTTTGGACATCCAGCTTCCTCTCTGCTCAACTTAAGCAAAGCATCATGCATGCCAATTGCCCTATGTCGGCCTCAAGCGATTGAAACCTTAGGAAAATCAGGATTGCATTCAGCTGCCCCCCGAAACGGCATGCTTGTGCAATGCACAAATTATAGGCGATAGCGGGCGATTCTCGCAAAAATCGTATGCAATCTTTTCTGACATCGTATTCACTTTGGCCCTCGTGCACGCGGCCCGATTCAGGGTAGAAAGGTGCAGGGACTACCATCATGAATATAGCCGACCAGACTTTCCCTGCTGTCGACAATGCCAACGAGGATCGCGCCCAGGCGATCCGCGACCAGTTGCGCGATGCGATCGTCGATCGCCGGCTGGCGCCCGGAACCAAGCTGTCGGAAGGCGAGGTCGGCACTTTGTTCGATGTCAGCCGCACCGTGGCCCGCGCGGCGCTGCAGATGCTCTCCTTCGAAGGATTGGTGCGGACCGAGCGCAATCGCGGCGCCTTCGTCGCCAATCCGTCGCCGGAGGAAGCGCGTCAGGTCTTCGCTTCGCGCCGGCTGATCGAGCCCGGCATCGCGATTGCCGCAGCCGGCCGGATGACGCCGGACCATGTCGCTGCCTTCAAGGCGCAGCTCGATGAAGAGGGCCGCTTCATTGCCGAACGCGGACCAAATGCAAGACGGTCGGAAATCAAAGCTTCGGGCGATTTTCACCTGCTGCTGGCTTCGGTTGCCGGAAACCCGATCCTCCAGCGCTTCATGGAAGAACTGGTGGCGCGGTCATCGCTGGTGATCGCGCTTTATGGCCGCTCGGGCGTCTCGAGCTGTGGCCATAGCGAGCACATGAATATCCTGGAGGCGCTGGAAAATGGCAATTCCGATCGCGCCAGCGCGCTGATGCTGCACCACATCGACCATATCGAGGCCGACCTCGATCTGCGCATCAGGAGCGGTCCGGCGCTCAGGCAAGCGCTCGAATTCTGACGCTCATTTCGACCGGAGGGACGCGAAAACGGCGCCCCTCAAAGCCGCTCCGCCCGGATTTTCAGGATCTGGTACAGCATGTCGCGAATGCGCCGCAGCCCCATCGACCATTTTTGGCTCATCTGCATTCCAGTTCTGTTTGCCGACTGCCTGCATTGATCGCCTCCATCAGAAGGTCTGTGCCGCCATGGCCATTCCAACCGCCGAGGTAGCGAGCCCCGCGGTGCGGACCGTCATCGGCCAACCAGCGAGCTTGAGGACGGACACCACGCCGATCGCGTGAAACATCGACGTGCCGAGCACGAAGCCCGCAGCGTAAGCGATGCCGCTGGCGCTCTCGGGGATCTCAAGGCCGTGGGCGTTGCCGTGAAAGAGGCCGAACAGGGCCGTCAGTGCTGCGGCGGCGGGCAGCGGCAGCGGCTTGGCAAGACCGACCATGGCGCCAAAGACCACCAGCGACAGCGCGATGCCGGTTTCAAGCGAAGGCAGGCCAATGCCCGCCATGCCGAGCAAGGCTCCGGCGACCATGGCCGAGACAAAGAACAGCGGGACAAGGACAATACTGCGCCCGCCGGTGCGAGCGCCAATGATGCCGACCGCGATCATGGCGAGCAGATGATCGATGCCGAAGAGCGGATGTTCGAGGCCGGCGAAAAAGCCGTGGGCGTGAGGGGCGCCGCTATGGGCAAACGCCAGTGATGGTGTGAGGGCGGCGAGAGCTGAAAGGGTGCCAAGTCTAGCTAATGTTTTCATGGTTGTACCTGTCCGATGAGAGTGATGGGATCTGGTTTCAGTGCCCGGGAACGGTGAATTGCGAAGCGGCGGAGCGGTCCGCAAGTGCGCGCGCCGCGGCGAAGCCGAGTGGCTTTTGCTCATTGCCATCGTGATAGATGAAGGCAAGGCGGCGGCGGTGCGATATCAGGCGCGCCGGCAGCGGGTGATAGGCGACACCGCTGCCGCCGACGAGCGGCATGACCGCGCCGACATCGACCAGATCCTCGGTCTCGACGCGAAGCAGATGAAGCCGAACGCCGTCCGCCCTCTCGCCGACAAAGGGTATGCCGGCCAGACGCAGAAAGCTGGATGGGTCCGGCGCCCGCGCAAAGCCTTCGAGGAAGGCTGTTTCAACAAGGTCGAGGTCGACCGATGCGGGATCGGCCGGCGGCTCGTGAGCCTGGTCCGGCAGATGCGGCGTCTGCCATTGCAGCGGCTTGCCCGCGGGCCCGTTATGGCCGAGGGCGTGCGGATGGTCATGATGACCATTCGGCCCATGATGATGGTGATGACCATCGCCATGATCGTGACTATGGTGGTGATCGTCATGCATGGTCAAAAACTCACCGGTTTGTCGATGATCGATTTATGCTTGCCGAGATTGCCGTGGGCGACCATCGAGCCGAGCGCCTCGACGACGACACGCACACCGAACAGCGCCGTGATGTCCGACGTGTCGTAGGGCGGCGAAACCTCGACCACTTCCAATCCGCAAATACCGGGCGCCGTCACCAATCCGAGAAGCTTGAGCGCCTCGCGCGGCAGGAAGCCGCCCGGCTCAGGCCAGCCGGTGCCGGGCACGAAACCGCAGTCGAGGCTGTCGACGTCGAAGGAGATGTAGACGGCGTCGGTGTCTTTCCATGCGAGTTCGAGCGCGATTTCCGCCGCCTTCTCAAGTCCCATCTGCTCGATGTCGGCAATGGTCAGCACGTTGGTGCCGCGCTTCCTCGCCTCGGCGACGCCGTAGCGGGGAACCTGCCAGCCGCCGATGCCGAGCTGGACGAGATTGGTCGCCGAGACATTCGGCAGGTTGGTCGCCCAATACCAGGGCGTGGTGTGCATGCGCTCGTCGAGATCCTTTTCCTGGATGTCGATATGGCGGTCGAAATGGATGATGCCGATGCGTTTCGAGGTCACGTCGGCAATGCCGCGCACGCAGGGAAATCCGATCGAATGGTCGCCGCCCAGCATGATCGGCAGCGCGCCGGACGAGGCGACGTGGCTGACGCCCTTGGTGATCTGGTCGAAGCTCTTTTCGAGGTTGGCGGGAATGGTGAAGACGTCGCCGGCGTCGCACAGCGTCATCTGCTCGCGCAGATCGACGCCGAGCTCGTAGTTGTACGGGGTGTAGAGCGCCGAGATGCGACGAATGCCTTGCGGGCCGAAGCGGGTTCCCGGCCGGTAGGTGGTGCCGCTGTCGAAGGGAATGCCGATGACGGCAGCATCATATTTGCCGACATCACGGACATTCTCGACATAGGGCGCCTTGAGAAAGGTGTTGATGCCGGCGAAATGCGGCAGCTCGCCGCGCGCGAATGTCGGGATCGACTTGTCGACGATCGACTCCGATCCCGGCAGGCCCATGTCGAGCGCCCATTGCTGCTCCTTGCGCCAGCCGCTTTCCGGCAGCTTGCCCTCGGCCTCGATCGACTTCCAGCCCTGCGTTCCGCGGGCATCGAAATCCGGGTGGTGGAAGCGTTCCCTGGCCTCCCGGGCGACGAGCCCTGCCCGGCGGTGGCTGCGTTCGGGGATATTTCTGGACATTCACGGTCTCCGTTACGACGCCGTCGTCGCCATTGCTGTATCCGGCCGGGTCGTCCCGACCATCGCGGCCACCTTGGCCAAGTGATGAGAGGAAGCCCGGGTCTTGCGATCGAGCCTCAGATCGTAGGTGATCGTCGCGCCATAAGCGGACGGAAACTGCGGATCGTGGCGCACCTTGTCGAAGACCAGCACGCGGGTACCGAGCTTGAAGGCTTCGCCGATATCGTGGGTGACCATCACCACGGTCATGCCGTGCTCGGTCCAGAGCTCGGTGAGCAGCTCGTGCATCTCGACGCGGATGCCGGGATCGAGCGCACCGAACGGCTCGTCGAGAAGCAGGATCTGCGGACGTCCAAGCAAGGTCTGCGCAATCGCCAGCCGCTGCTGCATGCCGCCGGAAAGCGATGCCGGATAAAGGCCGCGCGCATGGGCAAGGCCGACCCGTTCCAGCATGGTTTCGGCCTCTTGCCTGGCGTTTGCGCGCCTGGCGCCGAAGACGCGGCCAAGCGGCCCGCCCGAGCGAAAGTCTTCGACCAGCAGCAGGTTCTGGATGGCGGTCAGATGCGGAAACACCGAATAGCGCTGAAAGACGATGCCGCGCTGCGGCGTCGGCTCTGGCACGATTGGGCCATCGCCGACGATCACAACGCCACTGCTCTGCTGCTCCTGGCCGAGCAGGATGCGCAGGAACGTCGATTTTCCGCAGCCGCTGGCGCCGACCAGCGACAGGAATTCGCCGGCTTCGGCGGTGACATTGACCCGCTCGAGCACGCGAGCATCGCCGTAGCTCTTTTCCAGCCCATGGACGACGATGCGGCTCATCTGGCCTCCGCCGGATGCGCCCAAGGGGACACCGCCCGCGACAGCCGCACCAGCAGCCAATCGGTGATGACGGCAAGCAGCGTGATCCAGGCGACATAGGGCAGGATGACATCCATCGAGAGATAGCGGCGGACGAGGAAGATGCGGTAACCCAGCCCTTCGGTCGAGGCGATGGCTTCGGCGGCGATCAGGAACAGCCAGGCCGGCCCGAGCGCCAGCCGCACGCAGGTGATGAGGCGCGGCACGACTTGCGGCAGCACCAGCCGCAAGACCATGGTCCAGCTGTTGCCGCCAAGCGTCTGCGCCTTGGCCACCAGTTCGGACGGCAACTCCATCACCCGGTTGGCGATGTCGCGCACCATCACCGGCGCGACGCCAAGGGCAATCAGCGTGATCTTGGCCGTTTCGCCGAGGCCGAGCGCGATGAACAGGATCGGCAGCAGCGCCAGCGGAGGAATGACGCAGACGACGGTGACGAAGGGCAGCAGGAAAGCCCGCACCCGCGGAATGAAGCCGATGGCGATGCCGAGCGAAAGCGCGGCGAACGTGGCAACGCCCACGCCCGCGGACAGCCTGAGGAGACTGGCATAGGTGTCGACCCACAGGATAAGGTCGTCGGAGCGCTTGTCCGGAACCGTCGCCAGGTCAAGAAAGGCCGACCACATCTGTGCCGGCGAAGGCAGCAGCTTGTCGCTGGGATTGACGGCCAGTCGTTGCGCCGAAGCGATCAGATAGGCGACCGCCACGAACAAGAACGGCAAGCCGCCGAGGAACAAGGCGCTGCCGCGCGAGACCTTCGCATTGATCATGCGAAGACGCACTCTCGGCCTTGGCCGGGAAGGGCGCACGGTGCCCTCCCGGCCGGTCTCGGACACTTCATCCCTGGCACTCATTTCCTTGGCCAGCATGTCGCGTCAGGGCGCTGCGGTTGCGGCCTCGGCCATGAAGGCTGGATCGAAACGCAGCTTGACGTTTTTGGCGTCGCCGAGCGTGGATCCGTCGGGAAAACTCATACCGACCACGTCTACACTCGTGGCGTTGGTGCCCAGGATGCCGTGGCTGAACAGGAAGTTGCGAACCAGATCCATCGTTTTCGGCAATTCGGTGCCGTTGGTGAACTCGACCGCCTTGGCAGGGTCGAAGAACATCGCCGTCGAGGCGAGTTGCGCGTCGAAGCCGGCGAGGTCCGTGCCGGACGCCTTGGCCATCTCCTCCTTGGCTGCCTTGCCCTCCGGCGTGTCCGAGGTCATCAGGTCCATCGCTTCGTACCACGCGCCGACAAGCGCCTTGCCCAATGCCGGATTGTCCGTCAGCGTCTCGGTGTTGACGACCATCATGTCGATGATCTCGCCGGGAATCTGCGAGGAATCGAAAACCTTGTGCGCACCCGGCATGGCGACGATCTCGGAAACCAGCTGGTTCCAGGTGACGACCGAGGTGACGTCGCTGGTGCCGTAGGCGGCGACCATGTCGGCGTCGGACGTGTTGACGACGGTGATGTCCTTCTCGGCGAGCTTGACGGTGTCCAGCGCCCGCGCCAGCAGGTAATGCGAGACGGAGAGCTCGACGAGATTGACCTTCTGGCCGGCAATGTCGGCGAGCGCGGCCTTGTCCTTGAGGATCACGGCATCGTTGCCGTTGGAGAAATCGCCAATGATCACCGCGGTGGTGTCGACGCCGCCGCCAGCGGGGATCGAGAGCGCGTCCATGTTGGTCATCGAACAGCCGTCGAAGCCGCCGGCCGTGTACTGGTTGATGCTTTCGACATAGTCGTTGATACGGGTGATCTCGACATTGATGCCGTATTTGTCGGCCCATTTCTTCATGATGCCGCTGTCGGAGAGATAGCCCCACGGCATCCAGCCGACATAGATCGACCAGCATATCTTGAAGTCTTTCTTGGGCGCCGCGTCAGCGGCGGAAATCATGGGAAGGCTGAGTGATGCGGCTAGGATGATTGCGGCCAGCTTGCGAAGCATTGCGTACCCCTGTTCGCGATCCGGATTGCGACCGGACTTTATGTTGGGGTTTGCGAAGCGCGCATCCGGGAGAGGTTCGCGCCAGCAAACCCGTGCAGGGTTCTCCCGGGATTTTGGCCCGCCGTGTTCCGCCGGATGCCTCAGTGCACCCTTGGCGGTCGCATCTCTTGGACCAGCACCGCTTTGTTGCGGCCGGAACCCTAGACGCTCTGCACACGGTCAACGAAGCAAAGAGCATGCCAAAGCCGAATTGTGCCAAAAGGCCGGCATTTGTGGAGCTGTGCGGCTTCGAGCATTCGCACGAGTGACGCGAAAATCATCGCATCGCCGACGGATTGGGCAGTTCGCCTGATTGCTAGGAAGGCACCCCGATCGAATCCGTCCCCGACTTTATCGGGTCAACCGCGGCAAAGATGGCGCTCGCCTCGCTGACGATGGAAACGTGATCCTTGGCTGCCTGCCCTGCGGCAACGCCGTCACCGCGCATGATTGCGGTAACGATGACGTCATGCTCCTGCCAGGATTTGGCCAGGCGGCCCGGCAGCATGAATTGCGCGCGCCGGAACGGCGCCAGCCGGCTGCGCGTCATGACGGTCAGTTCATAGATATGCTTGCTGTGAGCGCCGCGATAGAGCCGGGTGTGGAACTCGGTGTTGAAATATTCGTAATCTTCCTCCGCACCCAGCTGCACAAGGCACGCCGAAGCCTGATGCTCGACCTCGAGCGCGCGGCGTTCGCCGGCGGTCATGCGCTCGGCCGAGAACCGCGCGCAGATCGCTTCAAGCTCGGCCATGCTCTCGAACATCGAGGCGAGATGCTCCTGCGTCACCACGGCGACGGTGGCGCCCCGATTGGGCCGCCTTTCGACCAGCCCCATGGCGCTCAGCCGGCCAAGCGCCTCCCTGACGGGGGTGCGCGACACGTCGAAGCGGGCAGCGAGTGAGGCCTCGTCGAGCTTTTCGCCGGGCCGCAGGAAGCCGGTGACGATCCGGTCGCCGATCGCCCTCACCATCTGATCGACGGTCGTGCCCGACCTGATCAAGCTGCGCTTCCCCGACAATTCTCCTCCGTCAGTCTTTTGCCAGAGTCGAGTGGCTCGCCGGAAGCTTCGACTCGGGCGCGTCCTCTATGCCTTTATTTTAATCCAGATGTCAAACTGGCTAATTGAAAGGCAAAAAGTGTATGCAATTGCCTCTCACTTGAGCACGTCGGATCGGCGCACCAGCTGATTTCGCTGGATAAATTCCAGCTTTTGAACTGGCACGGCGATTGCATGCACTTTGATGAGAAGGGAATCAATCGACCCGGAAAAGGGTCCAACAGGGAGCATTCACATGACCGAGAGATTCATGCTTAGCCGCCGCGAACTGCTCAAGACCTCCGCCGCCGGAGCGGCGCTCGGTCTGGCCTCGGCGTCATTCCCGATCAGCAGGGCGTTCGCCGCCGCCGTCACTGTCGGCTTCATCTATGTCGGACCGAAGGACGACTACGGCTACAACCAGGCGCATGCCGAGGGAGCCGCCACATTGAAGGCCATCGAGGGCATTTCCGTGGTCGAGGAGGAGAACGTCCCCGAGACGGTCGATGTCCAGAAGTCGATGGAATCGATGATCAACCTCGACGGCGCCTCGCTGATCTTCCCGACTTCGTTCGGCTATTTCGATCCGCACATGCTGGCCATGTGCGCGAAATTCCCCGACGTGCAGTTCCGCCATTGCGGCGGCATGTGGAACAAGGACAAGCATCCGATGAATGCCGGTTCCTATTTCGGCTATATCGGCATGGGCCAGTATCTCAACGGCGTCGCCGCCGGCCACGCCACCAAGACCAAGAAGCTCGGCTTCGTCGCGGCAAAGCCCATTCCGCAGGTCCTGCTCAACATCAATTCCTTCCTGCTCGGCGCACGCTCGGTCGACCCGGCCATCACCTGCCAGGTGATCTTCACCGGCGAGTGGTCGCTGGCGGTCAAGGAGGCGGAAGCCACCAACGCACTGGTCGATCAGGGTGCCGACGTCATCACCTGCCATGTCGACAGCCCGAAAGTCGTGGTCGAAACGGCGGCGGGGCGCGGCGCCTTCATCTGCGGCTACCATGCCAACCAGAGCCCGCTGGCGCCCGAAAAATATCTGACCGGCGCGGAATGGAACTGGGCAAAAGTCTACAAGATGTTCGTCGACGACCTCGTGGCCGGCAAGCCGCTGCCCAATTTCACGCGCGGCGGACTGGCCGACGGCTTCGTCAAGATGGGCCCGCTCGGCCCCGCCGTCAGCGAGGCGGCGCGCACACAGTTCGACGGCACGCTCGCCGAAATGATGAAGGGCGGCTTTTCCGTGATCAAGGGGCCGTTGAAGAACAACAAGGGCGACGTCGTCGCAACCGAGGGCCAGACCTTCGTCGAGGCCGCGATCGAGCTGGAAAGCATGGACTATCTCGTCGAGGGTGTCGTCGGCTCGACCGCTTGAGCATGGATCGGAGACGGGGGCCATGGCAGACACCATGAGCAGTGCGAGCGTGCCAGTGATGCTCGGCGCCCGGGGCTACCCGACGGCGATCGAATGGATCGCCCGGCGTGCGGAGGCCTTCGTCATCCCACTCGCGGCGCTGATCGTCGGCATGGCCCTGTTCAGCCTGTTCATCGCGCTGGTCGGCAAGCCGCCGGTGCAGCTCTATGAAACGATGTGGCGCGGCGGCTTCGGCTCGTGGTTCTCGGTCCAGAACTCGCTGTCGCGGGCCGCACCCTTGCTGCTTGCGGCGCTCTGCGTGGCACTGCCGGCCCGGCTCGGCCTCGTCGTCATCGGCGGCGAAGGCGCGATCATGCTGGGCGGTGTTGCCGCCGCTGCGATGGGCGTGGCCACCAGCGGCGCCCCCGCCTTTTTCGTTATTCTTGCCATGGGCGTGGCGGGCCTGGCCGCCGGCGGCATCTGGATCGGTGCCGTCGGCGCGCTACGCCACTACCGTGCCGTCAACGAAACCATATCGAGCCTTTTGATGGCCTATATCGCCATCGCCCTGATGAACCATTTGGTGGAAGGGCCGCTGCGCGATCCCGCCTCGCTCAACAAACCCTCGACCGAGCCGCTGGCGGAGGCCTACCGCATTGGCACCATTCCGGGCATGGACGTGCATTGGGGCCTGGTCGTCGGCGTCATCGCCTGCGTTCTGTCCTGGCTGCTGATCGAAAAGACCCGCTGGGGCTTCGCCGCCCGCATCGCCGGTGGCAATGTCAGGGCAGCACAGGTGCAGGGGCTTGCCGTCGGACCGCTGATCGTCGGTTTCACCGCGCTGGCCGGCGGCTTCGCCGGCCTTGCCGGCATGCTGGAAGTCGCCGCCGTGCAAGGCAGCGCCAACGCCTCGCTCGCCACCGGCTACGGGTATACCGGTATCCTGGTCGCCTTCCTCGCCCGCCACAATCCGCTCGCCATCATCCCGGTCGCCTTCCTGCTTGGCGGCATCGACGCCTCCGGCGGGCTGATCCAGCGCCGCATGGACCTGCCCGACGCCACCGTGCTGGTGCTGCAAGGCATGCTCTTCGTCGTTATCCTGTTCAGCGAAACCTTCTACGGCCGCTTCAAGGCCTTCAATCCCGACCTCTGGCAGAGGCCCGATCTGTTGAAGGGAACTGCCTGATGGACGCGACCGAGATCGGCCTCTGGGGCGTTCCGCTTGCCATGCTCGGCGGCGCCATCCGCGTCTCGACGCCCTTTATCTTCGTATCGCTGGGCGAAGCCATCACCGAACGTTCGGGGCGCATCAATCTCGGCCTCGAAGGCACGCTGGTGTTCGGCGCAATGACCGCCTATGCCGTCGCAGTGATGACCGGCTCGCCGTGGCTCGGCCTGTTGGCCGCCGCCGCTGCCGGTCTTTGTTTCGGCCTGTTCCACGGCTGGATCTGCAAATTCCGTGGGGTTAACGACATTGCCATCGGCATTGCGCTGATGCTGTTCGGCTCGGGTCTTGCTTTCTTCTTCGGCAAACCGTTCATTCAGCCTTCGGCGCCCGACCTGCCGGCGATCCCCTTTGGCGGCTGGTCCGATATTCCGCAGGTGCAGGCGGCGCTCAACGTCAATGTGCTGTTCCTGATCGGTGCAGCCCTTGCCGTGTTCCTGTGGTGGGCCTTCCGCAACACCCGCGCCGGCCTGATCGTGCGCGTGGTCGGCGACAGCTCCGACGCCGCGCGCGCCATGGGCCTCAACCCGAACACCGTGCGCCTCATCGCCACCGGCATCGGCGGCGCGCTGGCCGGCATCGGCGGCGCCTATCTGTCGCTCTACTACCCCGGCAGCTGGACCGAAGGCATTTCGTCGGGCCAAGGGCTGATGGCGGTGGCGCTGGTCATCTTCGCGCGCTGGAACCCGCTCGGCTGCTTTGCCGCCGCGCTGCTGTTCGGCGGCGCCGGCGCGCTCGGGCCAGCGCTGCAATCGGTCGGCGTCACGCAAGGCTACTATCTGTTCTACGCCGCACCCTACATTCTCACCCTCGTCATCATGATCGCCACATCGTCGCCGAGCCGTTCGCTGGCCGGCGCGCCGGACGAACTGTCGATCACCAAATGACGTTTCCAGACTGGAGTTTTGCTCAATGAACGCCAGAGCCGGGGTCACGCAGCGCTACATCGATGCCGATCCCTATCCATGGCCCTACAATGGCGAGCTTCGGCCCGACAACACGGCGCTGATCATCATCGACATGCAGACCGATTTCTGTGGGCCGGGCGGCTATGTCGATCATATGGGCTACGACCTCTCGCTGGTGCGGGCGCCGATCGAGCCGATCAAGTCGGTGCTGGCTGCGATGCGGGCGAAGGGTTACACCATCATCCACACGCGCGAAGGCCACCGGCCCGATCTCGCCGACCTGCCGGCCAACAAGCGCTGGCGCTCGCGCCGCATCAATGCCGGCATCGGCGACCCCGGACCTTGCGGGCGCATCCTGGTGCGGGGCGAGCCGGGCTGGGACATCATCCCCGATCTCTATCCGGCCGAAGGCGAGCCGATCATCGACAAGCCGGGAAAGGGCTCGTTCTGCGCCACCGACCTGGAATTGATCCTCAACCAGCGCTGCATCGAAAACATCGTGCTCACCGGCATCACCACAGATGTCTGCGTGCACACGACGATGCGTGAAGCCAACGACCGCGGCTTCGAATGCGTGATGCTGGAGGATTGCTGCGGGGCGACCGACTACGGCAACCATCTCGCCGCGATCAAGATGATCAAGATGCAAGGCGGTGTGTTCGGTGCGGTGTCGAACTCGGCATCCTTCGTTGGCCAGTTGCCATGAGGTTCGCCCATGAGTGACCACGGCAAAAGAGCGGTTGGCGTCGAGACCATCGGCATGAGCATGCGCTTCGGCGCCTTCACCGCTCTGGACGACGTCTCCATCAAGGTGCCGGCGGGATCGTTTCATGCACTGCTTGGCGAAAACGGCGCGGGCAAGTCGACGCTGGTCAAATGCATCATGGGTTTTTATCACCCGACCGCCGGCGACATTCTGGTCGACGGCCGCGAGGTCGGGATCGCCAGTCCGAAGGACGCCTCGGCGCTCGGCCTCGGCATGGTCTATCAACATTTTACCCTGGTCCCGTCGCTGACAGGTGCGGAGAACCTGGTCATTTCCCGCGAAAAGGTGCCGGGGATTATCGACTGGCGCAAGGAGCGCGCCGCACTTGCCCAGTTCATGGAGCGGATGCCGTTCAAGCTGCCGCTCGACGTCAAAGTGGCCGAACTCGCCGCCGGCGAAAAGCAGAAGCTCGAAATCATCAAGCAGCTTTATCTCGGCCGCAGTTTTCTGGTGCTGGATGAGCCGACGTCGGTGCTAACCCCCGGCGAGGCGCAGGAAGTGCTGGGCCTCGTGCGCGGCATGAGCAAGGCGGGCGATCTCACCGTGCTGATGATCTCGCACAAGTTCCACGAGGTGACGGTGTTCGCCGACGAGATCACGGTGCTGCGCAAGGGCAGACCGACAGGAACGGGGAAAGTTTCGGAGCTGTCTCACAAGCAGATGGCGGCGATGATGATCGGCGACCAGCCGATTGCCGCGCTCGACTCACGCGCTCCAGTGCCTGTCGGCGCCCGGCAAATCCTGACGGTGAAGGCACTGAAGGCGCCCGACCGAACGGGCCTGAAGACCATCAATATCGGCGAGCTCGATGTGAAATCCGGCGAAATCGTCGGTGTCGCCGGCATTTCCGGCAACGGCCAGAAGGAGTTTTTAGAAGTCCTTGCCGGGCAACGCACGCGTGATGCCGGCGACGTCCTGGTGAAGGGATCGCCCTACGGCGCCAGCCGCGCCGAGGCCCGCACGCTCAATGTGCGCTTCATCCCGGAGGAACCGTTGCGCAATGCCTGCGCGCCGAGGATGACGGTGGCGGAAAACATGGCATTCCGGACCTTCGACCTGAACGACGCCGGCAAGCCGATCGCCTGGATCAGGATGAGTGCAATCAGGGACTATGCCGCCCGCCTGGTCGAGCAGTTCAAGGTCAAGACGGCCTCGCTCGCCTCGCCGATTTCGTCGCTCTCCGGCGGCAACGTGCAGCGCGCTGTGCTCGCCCGCGAACTGACCGGCGAGGTCGATCTGCTGATCGTGTCCAATCCCTGCTTCGGCCTCGACTTCTCGGCGGTCGCCGAAATCCGCGCCCGCATCATGAAGGCGCGCAATGCCGGGGCGGCGGTGCTGCTGATGTCGGAAGATCTCGATGAGCTGCTTGAACTTTCGGACCGCATTTTCGTCATGTCCGACGGCGCGCTGGTCTATGAGACGCCGATCGCCCAGGCGAGCGTCCAGACGATCGGCGAGCATATGGCGGGACATCACTGATGGCCGAGATCGACGCGTTGCCGTTTCCGTTTGCCTTCAGGCCTGAGGCGATGGCGCTGATCGTCATCGACATGCAGCGCGATTTCGCCGAGCCGGGCGGCTTCGGCGCCAGCCTCGGCAACGACGTCGGCCGGGTGGTGGCGATCGTGCCGACGGTGAAGAGACTGATCGAGGGATTTCGCACCGCCGGCCTGCCGGTGATCCACACGATGGAGTGCCACAGATCAGACCTTTCGGACCTGCCGCCGGCCAAGCGCAATCGCGGCAATCCGTCGATCCGGATCGGCGATGCCGGTCCGATGGGCCGCGTGCTGGTCGTCGGCGAGCCGGGAACGGCGATCCTCGACGAGGTGGCCCCGCTGCCTGGCGAAATCGTCATCGAAAAACCCGGCAAGGGCGCGTTCTACGCCACCAGCTTTGGCGAGGACCTGAAGCGGCTCGGCGTGCAGCAACTGGTCTTCGCCGGAGTCACGACGGAAGTCTGCGTGCAGACGACGATGCGCGAGGCCAACGACCGTGGCTATGAATGCCTGCTGGCCGAGGATGCGACAGAAAGTTATTTTCCGGAGTTCAAGGCGGCCGCGCTGGCCATGATCAGGGCGCAGGGCGCGATCGTTGGCTGGACGGCGATGACGGACCAGGTGCTCAAAGGAATTGCCGATGCCTAACATTGCATACCCGGCTCTCATCCATGGGGGCTGGCGTGATCTGGCATTCGAGCGTTTTCGCGAAGGCATCATGGTGCATTGGCTGCTCAAGGGCGGACCGGCCGAACCGTCCGTCGCGATCCTAAACTATCGGCCCGGCGCCGGCGTGCCGCGCCATCGCCATGTCGGGCTGGAAACCATCGTCGTGCTGGAAGGCACCCAGAGCGACGAGAATGGCGACTATCTTGCCGGAAGCGTGATCCTGAACCCGGTCGGGACCGAGCATTCGGTGTGGACGAAGGACGGCTGCGTCGTGCTGATCCAGTGGAATCTGCCGGTGGTCATTCTGGACGAGACGAAATGAGCGACATCCGCTTGGATATCGGCAGGCTGCACGCGGCCTATGCCTCCGGCATGTCGGCCGCTACCATTATTGAAACCGTGTTTCAGCGCACAGCGAAAGCGGACGATCCAGGCATTTTCATCCATCTGGCGAGCAAGGCGGACCTGCTCGCCGAAGCCGAGGCACTCGGCGGATTCGACCCCGTGGCAAAGCCACTCTGGGGCGTGCCGTTCGCGGTCAAGGACAACATCGATGTTGCCGGCATGCCGACCACGGCCGCCTGCGCCGAATATGCATACTTACCGGCGAAAGACGCCACCGTCGTCGCGCGTCTGAGGGCGGCCGGCGCGCTGGTCGTCGGAAAAACCAATCTCGACCAATTCGCCACCGGGTTAGTCGGCGTGCGCACGCCCTATCCGATCCCGAGAAACGCGATCGATCCGAAACTGGTGCCGGGCGGTTCCTCGTGCGGCTCGGCCGTGGCGACGGCGCACGGCATTGTTTCTTTCGCGCTCGGCACCGATACCGCAGGATCCGGCCGTATCCCCGCCGGCCTCAACAGCATCGTCGGGCTGAAGCCGACGGTCGGCGCGCTGTCGGCCGCCGGCGTCGTGCCGGCCTGCCGTACGCTCGACTGCGTCTCCGTCTTCGCGCTCACCGTCGATGACGCCTACGGCGTCTTCAGGGCCGCGGCGGCCAAAGATGACGCGGATTCTTATTCGCGCTCCATCGCGGCACCGTCACTCGGGCCGCGTCCACCCGTTCTGTCTGTCGGCGTTCCGGCAAAGACGGATCGGGAATTTTTTGGCGACGCGGCCATGCAGGCGGGATTCGAAACGGCGCTGCGGACGCTGGCACAGCTCGGCTGCCGACTGATCGAAATCCCCTTCGGCGATTTCTATGCCACCGCCAACCTGCTCTACGAAGGCGCCTGGGTGGCGGAGCGCTATGCGGCGATTGCGGATTTCATGGACGTGAACGAGGCGGCAATGCATCCGGTGACGCGCCAGATCGTCGGCGGCGCGCGAAAACTTTCCGCAGCGGACGCTTTCAAAGGCCTCTATGCGCTACAGACCTACAAGGCCAGACTGGCGCCTGTAATCGCCTCGGTCGACCTTTTCTGCGTGCCGACGGCGCCGACGCATTATACCATCGACGCCGTCTTGGCCGATCCGATCGTCACCAACAGCCGACTCGGCACCTACACCAACTTCGTCAATCTGCTCGACATGTGCGGCATCGCCGTACCGACGGGCAAGCGCGACGACGGTCTGCCGATGAGCGTCACTTTGCTTGCGGCGGCCGGCAAGGACGCCCTGACGGCGACGCTGGCCAGCGAGCTCCATGCAGCCAGCGGTCTCGGCCTAGGCGCGACAGGCTGGGCGATGCCTGCCAACGTCGCCAGAACATTCGACCCTGGTGACGACATGATCGAGCTCGTGGTCGTCGGCGCGCATTTGTCGGGAATGCCGCTTAACAGCCAACTCTGCGCGCTGGGCGCGCGATTGAGCAGAGCCGCCAAGACGATCGCCTCCTATCAGCTTTATGCTCTCGCCGGCCAAGCCGTGCCGAAGCCGGGGCTCGTGCGTGTTGCCGATGGCAACGGAGCGGCCATCGATGTCGAGGTTTGGCGGCTTTCAGCAGATGCGTTCGGACGCTTCGTGGCCGCAATCCCGCCGCCGCTCGGCATAGGCACGATTGAGCTCGATGACGGAACATCGGCCAAAGGCTTCCTGGTCGAAACCGCCGGATTGTCACAAGCTATCGACATTTCAGCCTATGGCGGTTGGCGCAGCTTCATCGCAAAGGCCGGCGGAGAGCGACTGGAAAGCGTCCCGGCCGATTGAACGACCGGCCGTTCGCGCCGGTACCGTCAGCGCGACCTCAAATCATAGCAGCGATGCTCGCCGAGCCTGTCACGCCGAAGGCGGTAAGCGATCCGTAAGCGCGTGTTCGAAAATTGCACCGTGAGTGGCAGGCGTCACCAAGCGCTTGCAACCGACAACAGGGCTTCATCTGTCGCCACCTGGCTTGTTCGGTCCTGCACCCTTCTGCATCTGCCGCCTCCCACACAACGTAGTGTGGAAGGCAGGCGCATATGGATCGCTTACGGCAAAGCCGCAGTCCCGTTCCCAGGTTCACGGTTCGAGACCGGACCTGGACTAACAGCTAGACTGCGGCACACGGATCGATTTGTTCAAACAGCTCGTGCTGCACGCACCCAATCGAGTCGTGCGGCGGGGACAAGGCCGTAGTTATAAAAATTGATACCGTCGACGTCCGGCGCCAGGGCCGGTTTCAGCTTGGCGGCGAGGATTTCAGGGCCTGCCATTTCCGGATAGAAGAGCCGGTAACCGATGCCGAGGAATTTCTCTGCTCCGAGCGCGGTGCGGCCGGCCGCCATCAGGCCTGCGACTTCGCCGGCCTGCATATCATAGGCACACAGGATCGCCCCGTCGCAGACCTTGCCGAGCGATGCCAGATCGCAGCCGCCGAGCCAGCCGTCTTTCAGGTCGATGATGAGGACACGTGTCCCCGGATCGGCAACCTCGCGCAGCTCGGCGACAAGACTGGTCACCGGCTCGAACCGCCACAACAGATAGGCGTGGAGTTGCGGCCAGGGCAGAAAGGCGTCCAGGCCACTTGCGGGAAATTCGGGAAGGCGCCGTTCAGGCACTGCGCGCTCGCACGCCTCGGCAATCCACTGCTTGACGAGCTCACGCGCCGGCTGGCCTTCGATGCCGGCAGCAGCGGCGCGGGCGAGGCAGGACGGACAAAAGCACAGCGACAGAAGAAAGTCGTCTTCCGGCGTCAGCCCGACACCATCCTTCTCGTGATGATATTCGTGGGCGAAGCCCATGAAGGACGGGCTTTCAAGTTCGATCCTGTCCGGCTTGTAAGTATGCGTGATATCCGCGGCCAGCGCACGGACATAGGCGCGCGCATCCGGATGTGACGGACAGAGATTATAATAGTTGGGATCGCCAAAGGCATTGCGGGTGACGGCTTGCGGATAAAGCATGCCGAGGCGGGTGTTGTGCAGGCAGACCGTCCAGCATGACACCTGGAGGCCGCCTGCCTCGCGCCGTTGGACGAGTTCGGCCAGAACGTCGCCACGTTCCGTGATCACGTCCGCCACCTTGGGCTGGATCACGAGATCGGCCCATCGCGCGGTGGTTGGTTTGAAGTAGATCGTGCCGTCCTCCGGGAAATAGGCTTTGCGGCGCGGGCTGCGCGGCTGCAGGAAGCGGCCGGCATGATAGGAGGTCGCGAGACTGATCATGTTGAGCCCGGCGCGCTCGATAAGATCGCGTTCGACGGCTTCCAAACCCAGATCCTGGACATCCCAGGGATAGGTCCACATCGAAAGCTGCATGAAATATCCTCTCAGTTTTCTGCAATGGCGCCGTGAGCAGACGCCGATTGGGCTCCCGTCAGCCTTCCACCGGTTCGGCGACTTGCAAGAGGCAATCTCCCGCCTCGCACATCGTGTGCAGCCGGCGCGAAAGTACGATACCGCTTTCGGCGAAATGCAGGGCTTCCTCGGCAAGATCGAGCCGTTCGAGGTCGTGATACCAGCCGGCCAATTGTCCGGCGCTCACGCCGTCGCCGAGCCTGACGGCGGGTTCGAACCAGCCGCGGCGGGTGGCGTACAGGCCCTGACTGTGCCGGGAAAGCGAGAGCAGTCGCGTCGGCGCCGAAGGCTTTGACTCCGGCGGGAGAACCGGGGCCTCGACCACGCCGACGGCGACCATCAGATTGTCGATCGCGCGAGCAGTAATCGCCATCGTGTCGACTGTGGCGGTGCCGCCGCCGCCGAACTCGCCGCTGACACCAATGGCGCCGGCCCGGCGGGCTGCGCCCATCGAGGTCGGCGAGGCCTGACCATTGTCGGCCACGAACCCATACGGCATGCCAAGCGCCCGCATCAGCTCCACCCCGCGCCCATGCTGGTCGGGATCGGTATTGCGCTCGACAAGCGCCGTGGGAAGATGCTCCATCGAGGTGCCGCCCGAATGAATATCGAAGATGACGTCGTGGCGGGGAAACAGTTCCGTCTCCAGGAAACTGGCAAGCCGGCTTGTCGGCGTGCCCGACGGATCGCCTGGAAAGGCGCGGTTGAGATTGCCGCCATCGAGCGGCGAACAGCGCTTGGCGGCCATGACCGCCGGTGGGTTCGCCATCGGCAGGATGGTGACGCGGCCCTTGATCCGCTTGGAATCCAGCCGGCGGATCAGCTTTGCCAGCGACAGCTCGCCCTCATATTCGTCACCGTGATTGCCGGCCATCAGAAGCAGCGACGGGCCTTCACCGTTGCGTATGTGGCAGATCGGGACCTTGACCTGGAAATAGGGCGAACGGTCTATCGAGAAGGGAATACTGAGATGGCCTGATGTCTTGCCGTTCCGGTCGAAGTCGAGCGTATGGGTGAGGCCGGTGTGCATGGCGGCAACTCAGAGGGCGGCGATCGCTGTGATCTCGATGCGGAGGTCGGGATCGGCGAGACGCGCCTCGACGCAGGCCCGCGCCGGCAGGCGTTGAGGATCCACCCAGGCATCGTAGATGCTGTTCAAGGCGTCGAAGTCGCCGATTTGCGGCAGGAAAATGTTGACCGCCACAAGCCTTGACTTGCTGCTGCCGGCCTCGACCAAAAGCGCCTCGATCTTGGCGAGCACATCGCTGGTCTGGCCTTCGATGCCGGCCTTGCGATTGTCGGCTACCTGGCCTGCGATGTGAACGAGGCCGCCATAGACGACCGCCTGCGACATGCGGGAGCCGGACTGGAAATACTTGATCATATCGGATCCTTTCGAGGTTTCCTTGGGGCCGCCGCAAGATCCGGTCAGCCGAAATAAGTGGGAAAGGCATGGCGGACATGCCCGGCCGCGTCGACGCCGAAGATCACGCGATAGCGATCGAGGCAGGTGCAGGGATGAGAGATGCCGAATTCAACGACGTCGCCAACGGCAATGTCGTCGCCCGGCGCGACTGTCAGGAAGGCGTGCTGGTCGTTGAGCTTGAAGACCTCGGCGCGTGGTATCGGCAGCGACTTGCCGGCCCGGAAGATCGCGAGCACTATCGGAAAGCCCTGATCGAACGACACGTCCCGCATGCCCATACCGCATATCGCGAGGCCGGGCTCCGGCCGCGACAGCACCTCGGCCCACAGGCGCAAAGCCGGACGAAACGAATTTCGTGCGGAAACACCGACGCCGCCGACTGCAAAGCCCTTGCGGGCATCGAGCGCGCCAAGCGAGCGGTCGTAGATGCCATGGTCGTGGAAGAAGATGGCGCCGCTGCGCAACACCAGCGTCGCATTGCCGTCCCTGGAAACGGCGGGCGAAAGTGCTGCGACCACTTTGTCGAAGAACACCGAGCCGCCGGCTGTGACGATCAGCGGCACATCGCCGCCGACGCGGGCGCGCAGCCGCAGGAACATGTCGGCGGTTATCGCCAGCAGAGCCGAGATCGCCTTATCAGTGCGGCCAGGATCGGGTTGCGCCGCGGCACCTTCGTAGGTTGCGATGCCGGCGATCAGCAGCCGTCCGCCGGCTGCGGCAACTGCATCGGCGATCGCCTCGGCTTCGCCAGTGGTCCGGGCGCCTGCCCTCCCCGCACCGAGTTCGACGAGCACGCGTAACGGCGGCAGCATCGCATTGGCCCGCCAGGCTTCGGCGAGCACATTCACGGCGGCGATCGAGTCGGCGAAGACGAAGGGCTCGGCGCCTGGCCCGGCGCCAACCAGCGCCGCGAGCCGGTTCGCACCGCCTGATCCACCAACCTCGTTGGCGATGATCAGCCGAGAGAGCCCAGCCCTGAGCATCACCGCGGCCTGCCTGATATCCGCGACGGTCGTGCCCCATGCTCCGGCTTCTACCAACGATCGGGCAAGGTCGGGCGCCATCGGGGTCTTGGCATGTGGTGCGATCATGGCGCCCTGTTCGCGCGCGTAGCGCAGAAACAGGTCACGATTGGCGATGAAGGCTTCCTCGTCGAGGGTCAACACCGGCAACGACATGCGCCCGTCGGCCGGATGCCAGCGCTCAGATGCGACAAGGCTGCTGTCCAGCCCGAAGGTGCCGGGCGGCACGCCGCGGATGCGATCGTCGAGCAGGAAATTTTCACTGGTCGCGAGCGCCGGCATGGGTGAGTTTTCGGTCATCCGATGCTAGTCCTTTCGCCTTCCCAGGATGAAGTCCGGATCGATCTCCAATGCCGGCCACACCATGAGAGAGATGCGTGCCAAAGCCTTACTCCGGACCGATCATCGATGCCCACCATCATCTTTGGGATCTCGGCCTCGGCCGGCACCCCTGGCTCGCGGCTGGCGAACGCGGCGGCCTGGGCGAGCTTGGCCCCTTGCGGCGAAACTATCTTCCTGAGGATTATTTGCGCGATGCCAGCCGACACAATGTTGTCGCCACCGTCCATGTCGAGGCCGGTTGGGCCGGGGACAACTGCATCGGCGAAACGCGATGGCTTGAGACACTCGACAAGTCGCGGGGCGTGGCTGCCCGCTACGTCGTTCACGTCCCGCTGGCGAACCGCGATGCGCCGGCGCTGGTCGAGGCGCAGGCGGCATTCGACCGTGTCGTCGGCGTGCGCGACATACTGAGCTGGGATCCCGACCCTGCCCGCCGTTTCGCTGCCCGTGACGGCATCATGGACGATCCGGCCTGGCGCGCCGGCCTGTCCCTGCTTGCCGGCCAACGGCTGGTTTTCGATCTGATGGTGTTTCCGCGCCAGCTCGCCGGTGCGGCGCGCCTCGCAGCGGCCTATCCGGACCAGCTCTTTGTCCTCAACCACTGCGGCAGCCCGATCAATCGCGATACGGACGGAATGCGGGCGTGGCGCGAAGGGGTTCGGCGTTTGTCCCAGTGTGACAACGTCGCCATCAAAATATCGGATCTGGTCGCCTACGATCATGACTGGTCGCTCGACAGCCTGAAGCCGGTTGTCATGCATTGCATCGACTGTTTCGGCACGCAGCGCGCGATGTTCGGCAGTGACTTCCCGGTAGCCGGTCTGCACGCGTCGTTCGATGCGGTATATGACAGCTTCAAGGCCATTGCCGGGGAGCTTTCCGCAGACGAGCAGACGGCGCTGTTCTTCGGCAACGCAAGGCGCATCTACCGGCTGGACGATATGTCATCGGCGGGCCTGCTCCCTGCCTGAGAGAAGCAGCAGCCCCAGGATCAGCGAACCGAACAGGATGCTGCGCCAGCCCGGTGATGCGTTGACGACGGTGATCAGAGCCGTGATCGTGACCAGCAGGATGGCGCCGGGGATGGTGCCGGCATAGGTGCCGAGCCCGCCGAGGATCGAGGTGCCGCCGAGCACCACGGCCGCAATCGAGGCGAGCAGATAGGGATCGCCGATCCCGACATAGCCTTGCCCGTTCATGCCGAGCACCAGCACGCCCGCAAGCCCTGAAGTGAAGCCGCTGATGCCGTAGACCGCCAGCGTCGTCGAGGTCACTGGAACCCCTGACAGTGCCGCGGCGAGCGGATTGGCGCCCATGGCGAAGAGCCGTGCTCCAAAGGATGTGGCATGCATTGCGGCCAGAACGATCACGGAGACGGCCACCCACAAGAGCACACCTGCGGGAATACCGGCCGGCCGCGCATTGCCGAGCCATCGAACCAGCGGGTTTTCGGCGGTCACGGCGCTGCCGCCGGCGATGATGATCAGCAGACCCTGCAGGAATGTCGCCATGGCCAGGGTCATGATCATCGGATGAACGCGCAACAGCGCCACGCCCAGCCCGTTCACCAGACCGATTGTCGTCGTCAACGCAAGGACGGCAAGGACGGCGGTGAGCCCGGTCGGATCCCCCTGCCACGACAGCAGCGGCAGGCTGACGGCGCTCACTGTGACGATAGCCGCGACGGAAAGGTCGATGCCGCCGGCAATCACCACGAAGGTCTGGCCCGCCGCAACCAGGCCAATTACCGCGGCCAGTTCGACCAGATAGCGCAAATGGCCATAGGCGCCGAAGCCACGCGAAACGAAGCTCGCGACGATCCACACCGCGGCAACGATGGCAACGGTGAGAAAAGGCCGGCTGCGCAGGATTGTCAGGGCGCGCCTGCCGCCTGCGCTCTCTTTCCATGCTGTCATTGCTGCACCTTGCGGAATTGCGGGATGGCGACCGCCCCGATGATGATGAGGCCTTGTGCGACATACTGAGCGACCGGCGTGAAGCCGAGGAAGAACATCACACTGATCATCAGGCTGAGCAGCAGGCTGCCGGCAAGAGCGCCGCGCATCGTGCCTTGACCGCCGAGGAAGCCGATGCCGCCGAGCACGGCGGCGGCGATGGAATTCAGCGTGAAGGCCGTGCCGATGACCGGATCACCCGAACCCGTTTGCGCGGCAACGAACAGACCGGCGCCTGTGCAAAGCAGGCCACTGATCGCGTAAGCCGCTATCCGTGCGCCATCGACCGGCACGCCGGAGCGATAGGCGCCGACCGGATTCTCGCCGGCAGCATAGAGGCTCAAACCAAGCGGCGTGGCGAGATAGAGCTTCCACAGAAGGACTATGAGCATCAGCAGCACGAAGCCTGCGGGCGTGTTGCCGGCAAGCAGGTCCGACAGCCACTCTGGAATGGCGCCGCCGGGTCTCGGCAGGATGAGCAGCGCAGCACCGCCGATGATGAAGGAGCCGGCGAGCGTCACCACGATCGCCGGCAACCGAAGTTTCACCACGATGAACCCGGTCGCGGCACCGATGCCGACACCGGTCAGCGCCACTGCAGCGGCACCGCCGGCTACGCCCAGCGGCCCGGTCATCGTCGTCGCGGCGATCACCGCGCCCAGGCTGACCATTGCGCCGATCGCCAGGCTGATGCCACCAGTGAGCATGAGGATCGCCTGGGCCATGGCGACCAGCGCCAGCGGAAACCAGCTTTGAGTGAATTTGGCGAAGCCGGAACCGGTCAAGAGGCCGGGAAACAGGACGCCATAGGCGACGAGGAACGCCATGACCACGGCGAACAGGCCGCGCACGCCGACATTGCGGCGCAGTTGAACCGGCCAGTAGAGAGCGCCGGCTTGCCTTGAGGGGGCCACCGTATTCATGCCGCAACCTTTCGCTGTTCGGCGCCCATCGCGGTGGAAACGATCGCTTCCTCGCTCAATGCGCTGCGCTCGAGCATGGCAACGATGTGGCCCTCCCGGACCACCGCAACGCGATCGCAAAGGTGCACCAGTTCGGGTGTGTCGGAACTTAGCAGCACGACCGCCTTGCCGGCGGCGGCGAAGTTGCGAAGCATCATGTAGATTTCGCGCTTGGTCTCGACATCGACGCCACGTGTCGGGTCATTGAGGAGAAGCACAAGCGGGTCGTGCGGCATCCATTTCGCCAGCGCGACCTTCTGCTGGTTGCCGCCCGACAGGGCCTGTGCCGGCCGGCCGAGATCGCCCTTGATGCCAAGCTGGACGGCGAGACCTCTTGCCGTCTCACGCTCGGCACGGCGGCTGCGCAGCTTCAGCGCCGGCAGTCTTGCGAAAGCGGGCAGCATCATGTTGGTGATGATGGAATGGATCAGGTGCAGGCCTTCGCGCTTGCGGTCGGCCGGGACATAGGCGAGGCCAAGCGCGTTGGCTTTCGGCACACCGGCGGGCAGCCCCGAAGCACCGTTGACGGCCGCGGATGCCGTCCTCGCCGGAATGGCACCGTAGAGGCCGAGCAGCAAATCTTCTTGCCCTTGCCCAACCAGGCCTCCGATGCCGAGCACCTCGCCCGTCCTGATGTCGAGATCGACATCGCGCATCAGGCCGGCCGAAAAATTGCGAACCGAGATGGCGCTGGCAGCCGATGCCGAAGGCTGCCAATGCGGAAAGAGGTCGCCGGGGTCGCGGCCGACCATCAGCCGTACCAGCCCGCTGGCGTCGGTTCCTTCCAGGCTGCGGTCCGCCGTGCAGGTGCCGTCCTTCAGCACGGTGACATGCTGGCACAGCGCCATGACTTCGTTCAGCCGATGCGAAATGTAGAGAATTGCGATGCCCTCGCCGCGCAGCCTCTCCAGCAACTCCGTCAGGACTTTCGTTTCGGTTGCCGAAAGCGACGAAGTGGGTTCGTCGAGAATGAGCACGCGCGGCCGGCGGTAAAGCGCCTTGGCTATCTCCACCATCTGCCGGCGGCCAAGCGACAAATGTCCGACCGGCATCGAGAGCGGTTCGTGAAGCCCTACAAGATCGCATGCTGCCCTGGCTCGCACGGCGAGTTCGGGATAGTCGAGCAAACCGAACCGGCGAGGATAGGCGCCAAGGCCGATGTTCTCGGCGATGGAGAAGCTGGCCGTCAGGCTGAGTTCCTGCTGGACAACGGCAATCCCCGCCTGTTGCGCATAGGCAGGGGTCATGCGCGACACCGGGCGCCCATCGACCTCGATCGCCCCGCCGTCCGGGCGCAAGGCACCGGACAAGAGGTTGATCAGCGTCGACTTTCCGGCGCCGTTCTCGCCGAGCAGCGCATGCACGCGGCCCGGCTGGAGAGCGATGGAAACGTCGCGCAGGACGGGATTGCCGAAGAAGGACTTCGACACACCCCGCGCGGCAAGAAGCGTAGCCGTGGCCAGCACTTTCTGCGACCTTTCAGGCTTATTGCTCAGCCAGAAGTTTCTTGAACAGCTCCTCATCGTAGGGCGAATAGATGTAGCCGTCGGCCGGAAAATCGGCCGCCCGCGCGAGGTATTGATCGATGCTGGAGTTGTCGATCACCGGCAGCGGGATCTTGACGAAAGCCGGCAAATCCTTGCCTTCCAGCGCCTGGACGGCGGTGTAGGTGGCGAAAGCGCCGAGCCAGTTCGGCTGCATGGTCGCCCAGCTCTTGAGGTCCTTTTCCTTCCAGAGTTCAAGGAACTGACGGGCATTCTCGCCGGTGATCGGCACTTGTTCGCGGCCCTGCTTGTCGAGGGCGAGTACAGCGCCCGCCGACAAGGCGCCGCCGAGCGACAGTATCCCGTCGATCTCGGGATTGGCGAACAGCAGGCTGGTGACGGCTTCCTGTGCAGGCGCGACATTGTAGGGTGTGTTGGTCTCGGCGAGCACCGTCACGTCAGGATGGGCCTTGAGCGCCGCGTCAGCTCCTTTGCGCCGATCGTCGCTGACCGAAACGCCAGCCGGGCCGTTGAGGATGAGGATCTTGCCCTTGCCGCCGATCGCGTCGATCAGGAACTTGGCCGCCTGATCGCCCCACTGGGCGGAATCGGTGTTGACCTTGGCGGTGACCTGGTCGGTGTCGACGAGGCTGTCGAAGTTGATGATGGCGATGCCCTTGGCGCAAGCGTCCGCCAGCACACGCGCCGGCGCGGTCGACGAGCCGGCAATCAGGATGATGGCGTCGACGTCGGAATCGATCATCGACTGGATCTGCTGGATCTGGACGTTTGCGTCGCCCTGGGCGTCGGTCACGACAAGCTTGTCGACCAGCCCCTGCTTCTTCAGGGTCTCGACTTCGGCTTCGATCGTGCCCTGTGTCTGCTTCATCCAGGTCGGCACGGAATAGATGTTGGCCCAGCCGATCGTGTACGGCGCCTTGCGGTCGCCGTTGATGCATTTGGCGGCCGCGTTGGCCTGCGAACCGGCGCCGAGGCTCAGGAGAAGACCGAGGCAAAGGGCGCTGGCGGATGCGAAAAACGGTGATTTCGTCATGATTGTTCCCTTCTGAGGTTAGGGCTGGACGTGCGGGGTCCGGACGAAAAAGCCCGCCGGTTGCCGCATCCGGAAACCGCCTGTTTTTCTCGTCAGAACGTTCTGCGCCTGGCTCGTTATTGTCTGATATTTCGGACAACATGTCTGTATATCGGACAAATGGGATGCTAGACTGAGCCTTGACATCTTTCAAGCGTCTTGAGACGAGGGCCGAATTGATTTTTACGCGGATGCGGCCGACATGAGCGATGGAGCTACTGGTCTGATCGAAACGGAAGCCGGCGCCGAGCCGCGCAATGGCGAACGCCGCCGCGGCATCGACCGCGTCATCATGCTGCTGGAAGCGCTTTTGCGGCACCGAGCGCCGATGCGCGTCGGCGACATCGCCAAGATGATCGGCGCCCCGCGTTCGACCACTTACGAAATCGTCAACAGCCTGCTCGAAGCCGAAATGCTCGAAAACGTCGGGACGGAGGGCTACGTCTATTTCGGGCGGGCTATGCATCTGTTCGGCTGGGCCTACTCGCATCACAACGCCCACTACCGGCGCATTATCGAGACGCTGGACAAGATGGCAGCGGAGACGGGCGAGACCGTGCAACTGTGCGGCCTGCGCGGAAACAAATATATCGTTCTCGATTGCCGGGACTCATCCGGCCCGTTCCGGATTTCAAGCGATGTCGGGGTCGAGGTGCCGATCCCGTGGACGGCGTCCGGGCGGCTCCTGCTCGGCCATATGAGCGAGGAAGAGATAAAGGACTTCATCCCGCCTGGCGACTACAAGCTGCCCGACGGCCGCGTCATTCCTCCAGCCGAATTCTTCAGCGATGTCGCCCTGGCCCGCCAGCAAGGTTTCAGCGAGACCGCCGCCCTCGCCGACCGCTTCACGTGGTGCATGGCCGCGCCCATCCGCGATAGCTACGGCGCCATCAACAAGACCCTTTGCTTCGTGTTGCCAGTCGACACGCCGGAAGCGCGGCGCAGCGAATTGCTTGCCCTGCTGTGCGAACGCGCCCGTGGATTGTCGTTGGCGGGAAGCTAATGCATGTCGCCCAAAAGAGCGCAGCGGTTTTGGGATGACGACATGCATAAAAACAACCAACTTAAAGCGCGTCGCGTGAATTCCTTTTGACGCGACGCGCTTTTTGAAGAATCGGCTCTGACGCCTTCGCCAAAGGGAGCGCGAAAAAATGGCCGGGCTCGAATACGGCCCGGCCAAAAGAAGGTTACAACCTTCAGAGGGGAACGCCGTTCAGGGGAATGGGAGGAAACCGCCGAACGGTGTTACCTGTTTGAGCTTGTTTGAGCGGGTTGGCGACGAACAAAATTCCAAAAGCCGGCGGGATAACGAAATTCCTGTTCTTTTTGCTCTGACCTCATCAGACGGGTGATACCCTTGTCTCAAGAAGATCGGCATAGTGCCGGCGCGCCACGTCAGGATGCGAGCGCAGGCGACTCTTCAGCACATTGGTTCCGACGTCGCGAAACAGCGTGTTGTCCGGATCGCTCGCCGGTCCGCGCGCCTCGGCAGCCAGTTCTTCAGGCAAGGTGAGCAACGGGATCGTCGCATCGAGCCGGGCGCTGAAGAAGAAAGGAACGGAAATTCGCTCGATACCAGCCGGCGGCGTGACGACACGGTGCACCGTTGCCCTGAGATAACCGTTCGATGCCAGTTCGAGGAGCTCGCCGATGTTGACCACCAGCGTTCCGGGGATGGGATCCACATTCACCCAGCTTCCGTCATATTCGACCTGCAGTCCCTTATTCTCGTCCTGAAGCAGGAGCGTCAGGAACCCGCCGTCCTTGTGTGCGCCGACACCCTGGTCGTCGCCGGTTGCGTCGCGTCCGGGACAGCGCACGATCTTCATGCGATGGTTGGGCTCACCGCTATAGATCGGATCGAAAGCGTCCTCGGCCTGGTCGAGCGACAGCGCGAACGCCTTCAGCAGGCGGACGGCCACCGCCGTCGCTCTGGTCTGCCATGCCAGCAACGCCGGCTTGAGTTGCGGCAGGGCCGAAGGCCACTGGTTCGGCCCTTGCAGCCGCGTCCAGGCAGGAATGCCCGGCCCCTGTGATATGGGTCGAGCCAATCGGCCTTGCCCTTGGTCAGTTCGCCACCGGTGCGCGTGTAGCCGCGGAATTGCGGGGACTTGACCATTTCGATGGCCAGCTTGTCGGCTTCCGGCAAGGCAAAGAACCGGCGCGAGGCGTCGAGCACCTCGTCGATCTCCACAGCCGAAATTCCGTGACCGCTGAGATAGAAGAAGCCGACATCGCGGGCCGCCTTGCGCAGATCGAACAGAAAGGTCCGACGCTCCGATGCGCCCTGTTCGAGACGGCTAAGATCGAGCACGGGTACAATCCTGGCCATGGTCAACCTTCCTTCTGCCTCAGGCTTGGATCAGGCCTCGACGGTGACACGCAAGTCGTTGCGATCAAAGCAACGCTCGATCCAATCTCGATGCCAATGGAAGAAAGTCAGCGCTGCGTTTGGGGGCCGCCAGGCAAATAACGTCCGAATGGTGTTCCATGGCACGATGGCACCATGGCAACCATATGCACGAATTGCAGTCCGGCCGAGACTCAGAAATTTTCGACCCACGGCCTGAGTTCGAGCTCCCAAGTCCAGGCGCTGCGATGCTGGCGGTGGATTGCGAGATAGGTTTCGGCGATCGCCTCCGGAGATAGCCGGCGATCCTGCCGGTCGGGTTCGCTGGCCTGTCCGGGCCTATTCTGTCCGGGCTCGTTCGGCGCGATCACACCGTCGATGATGAAATGCGCGACATGGATGTTTTTCGGCGCAAGTTCGCGGGCCATGGATTGCGCCAGTCCGCGCAGGCCGAACTTTGGCATGGCAAAGCCGGCCGAACCCGGAAACCCCTTGACGCTCGCGGTGGCGCCGGTGAACAGGATCGAGCCGGAGCCGCGGGAAAGCAACCGGCGCGCGGCCTGCTGGCCGACCAGGAACCCGCCATAGGCGCCGACCAGCAATGCCTGCCTGACCGCTTCGGGTTCGAGGTCGGCGATCGGTCCACGGGCGCGGCCGCTGGCGTTGAAAACCACAAGCGACAGAGGACCGGCCTTGTCGGCGACGTCGAACAGGTTTTCCACCGACGCGACATCGGCAACGTCCGTTTCGACCGCCAGCGCGCCGGTCTCGTCGACCAGCGTGCTCAGCTTGCCGACGTTGCGGGCAGCCAGGACCACGCGAAAGCCCTCCTTGGCGAGAAGACGTGCAAGCGAGGCGCTCAGCCCCGGTCCTGCTCCAGCGATAATTGCCACATCTGATGTCATGGAGCTTCTCCCTTATGGATTCTGGTGTGGTACGGATTCTAGTGCGGCGGATTGGCGATTCAGGTCCTGCCACTCGTATTTCTGAGGCAGACCGTCCGGCAGACCGAAGTCGGATTTCGGGCCGACATAGAGACGATTGTCATGGCATTCGAAGGTTCCGCGACCCCAGGTCGCTCTCCATCTACCCTACTCTTCAAGAAGGCGACTTGATTGCGGGCGTGCAGATTGCTCGATAAGGCAACGAGGCGCCATAGCCGATTTCCAGCCATCAATCGCCCCGTATTGACAAAATATTTTGTCAATACGAAAAAGAGAATGCTTGAGCTTGGGCGGGCGGTCGCATCGGCCAGTAGTGGCGTCGTGCCCTGGCGACGCCAACCCTGAAAGGAGTTCCCATGCCAATCAAGAAAGACGAATCCGGAAAGCGCTGGGTCGAGATGGAGTTCATCACGCCCGGGACACCCGAGCGGGTGTGGCGGGCAATGGCGACGGGCCCCGGCAACACTGCCTGGTTCACAAAAACGACGATCGACGAGCATGTCGGCGGCAGGCTTCATTTCGACTTCGGTCCCAATGGAGCCTCCACCGGCGAAGTGACGACCTGGGAGCCTCCCTTCCGTTTCGGCTATGTCGAACGCGAGTGGAGCGAAGGGGCACCGCCAGTCGCAACGGAGATCACCGTGACCAGCCGGTCGGGTGATCGGTGCGTTGTTCGCATGGTCCATTCGCTGTTTGCCTCGACCGACGATTGGGACGATCAGTTGGAAGGGTTCGAGAGCGGCTGGCCCGGCTTTTTCGAGGTGCTGCGCGTTTACCTTTCGCACTTCGCCGGCGAAAAGGCCGCCAGCTTTATCGTCATGGCCAGCACGGAGGCCGACCAGCTCGCGACTTGGAGGCGGCTTACCGAGACGCTCGGTCTCGCCGGCGCAAACGTCGGTGAGGAGCGGAATGGCCCGCAGCGGCCGGAGAGATTATCCGGCATAGTCGAACGCGTGCGGCAGGACGACAAGCAGCGCTTCATCGTGCTGCGCCTGAATGGGCCTGCTCCCGGCATCGCCCTGATGGGGACCTATGGTGCCGACGGCAGCGCAAATGCCAGCATGGCCCTGTATCTTTATGGCGACGACGCCGAGCAGCGCGCCGAGGAGGGCGAGCCTCGGTGGCGGAACTGGTTTGTCGAAACTTTCAAACACCCGGGCTGACGGAGCGCCTGGATCTGGACTTTCTGACGAACTCTGCCACGAATGAAACGGTCTTTGCATCCAGCAGCAATATCTTCGGCATCGAGCGGTCTCTTGATGTTGTTTGCCTGCGGATATACATATCGCTTAACGTATATCCATAGGAGAGTGTGATGCAGGTCGCCAAATGGGGCAACAGCCTCGCCATCCGTCTTCCTGCCGTTGTGGTCGAGGCCCTCGAACTTAGAGAAGGCGATGAGATTGAAATCCATGTCGCCGATGCCCGACGACTCGGCGTCGCGCGCAAACCCGCGCGCGACGAATTGCTGAAGCGGCTTCGCGCCTTCCGGGGTCGCCTTCCCGCCGATTTCAAGTTCGACCGGGATGAGGCGAATGCCCGGTAGCTTCTTCGACACCAATGTCCTTGTCTATATCGCGTCGGGCGATCCCATAAAAGCCGATCAGGCGGAGATGGCCATCGCCGCCGGCGGCGCGATCAGCGTGCAGGTTCTCAACGAACTCTCCAATGTCGCCCGCCGCAAGATGCGGCTGTCGTGGATGGAGACACACATGTTTCTGTCTACGCTACGCGGCCTGCTGACCGTCCATCCCGTCACCATCGAAACGCACCAGACCGGGCTGGCGCTGGCCGAGCGTTACAGTTTTTCCATCTACGATGCCATGATCGCCGCAGCAGCGCTTCACGCTGGCTGCGACACACTGTGGTCAGAGGATATGCAGCGTGGGATGACGCTCGACGAAGGGCTGCGTATCGCCAATCCGTTTCGGCCAAGTGCTTGATCCTTCGCGGATTTCCTCCCTGACATCTCAACGGGGCAACGCCTCGCCCTGCACGGGCGTCGGGCAATTCGAGCGAAAAACACAACCGTCCGACGCCGCGCCTATACAGCCTCGGCGCCCTGCAACGGGGTCGGCGCTCGGCGTGAACTCCACGATGTGCCGCGGTCATCGTTGTCCCAGTTGAAGCGGAAGGATTCCGGTCGGATTGAGACGATCACCTTGCCTCGCAATTCGCCTGTCGGAACGATCCCACTGTGAAAGCGGAGCCCCAATCCGGTGACAGGACGCATCAGTCATGGAGTTCCCTCGAGATCGGCGGGCCGACCGAAAAATCACTGAATGTGACTTCGAAACCTTCACGTTGCGGCGAACAGCACATCACGCCGATATCGACTGTTTTCGAGGGCGGGAAATAGGCGAGCCGCACCGGCTTCCAGTGATGGTCGGAGGCGTCAAGATACTGAACACGGATTGTCTCGGCATGGCGGGTCAGCCGGATCCTGACGCCGTCCGGACCGGCCGGGATGCTGACCAGCGACCAGTCGGAAGCGTCGTTGGTGACGACGACGGAAAAATATGCCAGCCCGTCGGTGAACTCGATGCCGGCCTTGACCCAGTGCGTCTCGCTCAGCCGGACCATCAAACCGGCCTGATCGTAGAGCACCTTGTAGTCCCCCTTGACGGTGACCTCGGCGCTGAAATCGCCCTCGGCCTGCCGGTAGAGGAAATGGCCATTGTCGCGCCAGAAGCCATAAAACGTCTCGCGCCAGAAATCGGTTTCCTTGCCGGTCCGCACATGCACGGAGCTGTCGCGGAAGGCATGATGCGGTGGCGGGTTGAGCCAGGTCAGTTCTGCGTGCTGAGATGTCATCGGACTTGTTCGCCTCTCCACTTCGTGTTGCGTCATCCGCCGCTCATGCGAAGAGGCGGATTTGTCTCTTGTACGCGGCTTCAACCGTTCATTTCGGCGTTTGGTAAAGTTCCGTCGCGGCCTCTCTCAGCGCGCGCCGGCTATCTGGCCTGAAATACATCATGTGGCCGCCTTCCAGCAGGTCGACGCGGATAGGCTTTGCGCCAGGAAGCGAAGGAATCTGGCCGACGAGGTAGCGTGAGACCAAATAGGGTGTCACCAGGTCGGTGTAGCCGTTGACGATCAAAACGCCGAGGCCAGGGTTCAACGCGCGCGCCTGCTGAAGGTCATCCATCACGCCGACATAGCCCTGACGCGTCGGGCTCGTCCCGTAATCCC
This sequence comes from Mesorhizobium sp. M1312, assembly GCF_040318115.1. NCBI lineage: Bacteria > Pseudomonadati > Pseudomonadota > Alphaproteobacteria > Hyphomicrobiales > Phyllobacteriaceae > Mesorhizobium > Mesorhizobium sp. M1312. The sequence goes on from NZ_JAMYLQ010000022.1 coordinate 56,985, forward strand.
AATTGCCGCTGACTTCACGGTTGAGGAGCCGGTAGCTGAGATCGGTGCGGAATTTCAATTCGTCACGCAGATAGCTGACAAAGGCGGAAGTGAGCACCGGCACGCTTCGGTCGAGGACCGGATCAGGACCGCTATATCTCAGGCTTTCCGGCGCGATGTCCGCCGTTTCGATCGTGCCGTCATAGGCGCTGAGAACATTGCCCCTTGCCCGTGCAAACTCTCTGGCGAAGAGTGCTGTGGGAATGCGTGCAAAGTTTCGTTTGACGAGTTCAAGCGGCAGGCCGGTGATTTCGGCCACGCGCGGGCTCGCCAGGCGCCCACCCTCTTCGAGCCCGCTGGCAAGCGCGACGAGATAGTCGCCAAGCGCATAGCGTTCGACATCGGCCAACCGCTCCTGCAACTCGGAACCGGTGACGCCTTCGCTGCGCAGGCGCACCGCCGCCAGCGACGGGAGCTCAAGCGCCCAGTGAAGCGGCTGGAACTCGTCGGGCCGCACGAGTGTGAACTCGAGCGCCGGCGAGATGAGCACGATGCCGCGAGGACTGATGCCGATATCATCCTGAAGCGTCTTGGCAAGCAGTGCCGCCCGAAACCCGCCATAGCTTTCGCCGGCAAGAAACACCGGCGACGCAGTGCGGCCCGCCTGTGCCAGATATAGCCGGATGAAGGCGCCCATCGCGGCGGCGTCCTGGTTGACGCCCCAGAAGCTGCGTGCCTCGGTACCGGGTGCTTCGCGGCTGTAACCCGTTCCGACCGGGTCAACGAAGACCAGGTCGGTCATGTCGAGCCATGTGTTCGGGTTGTCCAAAAGCCTCTGCGGCGATGGAAGAAAACTTCCATTGGCCGCCGTCGCCATCACGCGCGGACCGAGCGCGCCGAGATGCAGATAGGCGGAAGCCGCGCCCGGACCACCGTTGAATACGAAGGTGATCGGGCGCTGGGGATCAGGTTCCCGGCTTGGCTCGGGCCGTAGCGTGTAGGCGACATGAAAAATTTCCGCAGTGACGTCGCCCTTGCCGGACAGCAACGACTGCGTGCCTGCCTTCGCCTGATAGTTGAGCGTACGTCCCGCGATCACGATCGAATGATCGGAGACCTGGGGCGGCGGAAGCAGCGACAGAACTCCACCCGAAGGCGACGGCCGCTCGGCCACTTGCGCATGGCCGGCTGGAAGGCCGCCAACCAGCAGCAGCATAGCAAGGGTGATTTCTAGCAGCTTGGTACGCATGACGACTCCGGAGCGGAAACGACTGGAAGCTACCACGCTGATGGTTCAGCCGAAATCACAGGATCGTGCAGGCCCTTCGCTGCTGGAAGGAGGCCGATGGCTTTCAACGCACGATCTTCACGCACATCGGCGTGCCGACATCGATAAACCGCCCGGTGTCGGCCAGCCGGCCCGTTGCCGGGTCGCGCGCGAAAATCGAGATGCGGTCGGCGTTCTGGTTGGCCGAGAAGAGATGGCGACCCGAGGGTGTCAGTGCCAGATTGCGCGGCGTAGCGCCCCCACAGGGCGTATAATCGACCAGCGCAAGCGCGCCTGTTTGCTGGTCGACGGAAAACACCACGACGCTGTCATGGCCGCGGTTGGATCCGTAGAGGAAGCGGCCGTCGGGCGAAATCTGGATGTCGCCACAATGATTGCCGTCGCGCGCCTCGACCGGCACCGCCGGCTTCGTGTCGATGACCGACAGTCTTCCTGGGACATCGTCGAACGCAAGCGACACGACCGTTGAATCGAGTTCGTTCATCACGAACACGAAGCGCCCGCCCGGATGCAGCGCCACGTGACGTGGGCCGGCGCCTGAGGCAAGCACCGACTCCGCCAGTCTGGTCAGGCCGCCGTCAGGCCCGACGCGGTACGAGACAAGCCGATCGATGCCAAGATCGGCGACGATCGCCACGCCACCGGCAATCGTCTCGGTGACACTGTGAGCATGGGGGCGTTCCTGACGAACTGTATCGGGACCAGTTCCGGCATGGGCGACGCTCGACAACGGCGCAGTCAAGCCGCCATCCTCGCGCAGCCCGTAAACCACGACCGAACGATCGGGACCGCCTTCGCCCATGCCGTAATTGGCGACCAGCAGCTTCGTCCCGTCGCGCGTGATGGTGTTGTACGCCGTGATGCTGCCAAGGGTCGGCTGCTTGTTGATGTAGGAAAGCGTAGCGGTTTGCCTATCGAAGCGGTAGGCCGAGACGACGCCTTCGCGCCAGGCGAACACTTCGGAATTGGCATAGATGTGGGAGCCGTCCGGGGTAACCGACAGGAAGGTCGGATTGTCGACGTCACCCGTCTCAGTCAGTTTCCGCGTCTCCAGCGTCTCCTCGTCGAAACTATAAACGCTGAGCCCGACGCCGCGCGCGCCCTGAAAATACGGCGCCTCGCGGTTGAGGCTGCCAACGAAGACCAGACAGGCATTCTGCATCAAATCCTCCCTTGTTCCGCCGGCTTTGCCCGCCGCGGATTGGGGCAAAATCTCGCCTGTTCACGCTTGCAACACAACCCCATATGTGAAAATACTATTCACAAAAGAAGATTGACGGGAGGATCGATCATGCAATTCGCTGGTCCGCGGCGCGTCCGGGCGGGTGATCCGTGCTTCCAACGGACACTGTCATGACAGGTTTCGCACCGACCGTGGGCGTGGCGTCAACACACCCCGCCAACATGCCGAAGGACCACGCCGATCTCCCCATCTGGAACGCGGAGAACTGGTTCTATGAAGACTGGCCGGTCGGCCAGAAAATCCGCTCGCTGCGCAGGACTATGGCAGAGGGCGACAGCCACCTTTTCAACGCGCTGGTGCTCGATATCCACCCGTACGTGCAGGACCAGATGTTCGCCGAAACAGAAGGCATTTTCGGCAAACGGCTGGTCGCCGGCGCCTTCGTGTTCTCGGCCGGGCTCGGCCTCGTCGCCACCAATTGCATCAACGCCTTTTCCTATGGCTACGACAAATTGCGCTTCATCAAGCCGGTGTTCATCGGCGACACGATCTATTCGATCCGCTCCAACCTCGACAAGAAACCCCGATACAAGGAGATGGGGCTGATCCGCGCCAGCTATGAAGTCTTCAAGGGTGAAGGAGAGCTCGTGCTTTATTGCGAGCACCTGCAGACGGTGAAGTATCGCGATCCGGCCGATTTCGCCGGCAAGACGGAGAAATAGGCGATGGCCGCCACTGCCGAATTGCCGTTGACCGGGCTCGTCGTCGTCGACATGAGCCAGTTCCTGTCCGGGCCTTATTGCTCGCTGCGGCTGCTCGACCTCGGTGCCCGCGTCATCAAGGTCGAGCGGCCGGATGGCGGTGACCTGTCGCGCCGGCTTTATCTCAGCGACACCGAGATCGGCGGCGATTCCACCATCTTCCACGCCATCAATCGCGCAAAGGAAAGCCTTGCCATCGACCTCAAGGACGCGCCCGACCTTGCGGTGTTGCGCGGGCTGCTGGCCAAGGCCGACGTGCTGATCCAGAATTTCCGGCCCGGTGTCATCGAGCGCCTGGGCCTCGACTTTGAGGCGGTGCGCAAGATCAACCCGCGCCTGGTCTATGCCTCGATCAGCGGCTATGGCGAGGAAGGCCCCTGGGTCAAGCGGCCCGGTCAGGATCTGCTGGCGCAAGCCCGTTCCGGCGTGATGTGGCTGAACGGCGACGAGGACCAGGGACCCGTGCCCTTCGGCTTGGCGATCGCCGACATGCTGGCGGGCTCCGCCGCCGCGCAAGGTATCCTGGCAGCCCTTGTGCGGCGCGGCGTGACCGGCAACGGCAGCCATGTCGAGACCAGCCTGCTCGAAGCGCTGGTCGACTTCCAGTTCGAGGTGCTGACCACGCACCTCAATGACGGTCGCCGTCTGCCGCGGCGATCAGCCTTCCGCAGCGCCCATGCCTATCTGTCGGCGCCTTACGGCGTCTATCCGGCCAAGGACGGCTATCTGGCGATTGCCATGACGCCGATCTCGAAGCTCGCCGATCTCCTGGGGCTCGAAGAGCTTGCGCCCTATCGCGATCAGCCGTCGACCTGGTTCACCGCCCGCGACGAGATCAAGGCGATCATCGCCCAGTGCATCGCGACGAAGACAGTCGACGAATGGCTTGCCATCCTCGAGCCTGCCGACATCTGGTGCGCCAAGGTGCTGACCTGGCCGGAAATGATGGCCAGCGAGGGCTTTCAGGTTCTCGACATGCTGCAGACCGTGACGCGCGAGGATGATGTCTCGATCCTCACCACGCGCTCGCCGCTCAGGGTCGATGGCGTCCGCGCGAAGGTCGAGCGCGCCGCGCCACGCATCGGCGAGCACAGCGCAAAGATCCGCAAGGAGTTCGGACTGTGAGCGACATGACGCTCAAAGGCATGACCTGGAGCCATCCGCGCGGCTATGACCCGATGGTCGCCTGTTCGGCGCTGTGGAAGGAACGGACCGGTGTCACGATTGAATGGGACAAACGCTCGCTGCAGGATTTCGAATCCTTCCCGGTCGAGGAACTGGCCCGCGCCTATGATCTGATCGTCATCGATCATCCGCATGTCGGCCAGATCACCGCCGAGAATTGTTTGGCGCCGCTCGACGTCGCGGGCCGCGAAGCGGAGCGCGCGGCGCTGGCGGCAGGCAGCGTCGGCCGGTCTTATCCGAGCTACAACTGGCAAGGCCGGCAGTGGGCGTTTCCGATCGACACGGCGAGCCAGGTGCAGGCGTGGCGGCCGGACATGCTTTCCGCTCAGCCAGCGAGCTGGAGCGAAATGCTCGATCTGGCGCGGCAAGGCCGCGTGCTGTTGCCGCTCAGGCCGCCGCATTCGCTGATGGTGTTCTACACGCTTGCCGGCAATCTCGGCCGGCCCGCCGTCGAAGAGCCTTGCGATCATCTGGACCCAACAACTGGCAAACAGGTTCTCGAGATGATGCGCGAGATCGCGGCTCTCGTCGATCCGGCCTGCCTTGGCATGGACCCGATCGACGTCTTGGAGGAAATGGCCAGCTCCGGCTCGCGGATCGCCTGCGCGCCGCTGATCTACGGCTATGTCTCCTACGCCATTGCCGGATTCCGGACCAACCGCCTTGCCTTCGCGGACATTCCGGCTGCGGGCGACGCCGGTCCGGTCGGCTCGGCGCTCGGCGGAACCGGCATTGCTGCGTCGGCCTTTTCGAGGGCGAGGCAAGAGGCAATCGACTTCGCCTACTGGATAGCCAGCGGCGAGGTGCAACGCGGCCCCTATGCGTCGGCCGGCGGCCAGCCCGGCCACGCCGCAGCTTGGGACGATGCAGCCGTCAATGCAGCCGCCGGCAATTTCTACAAGGACACGCGCGCCACGCTCGAAGGCGCCTGGGTCAGGCCACGCCACGATGGCTACATGGCCTTCCAGCAGGCGGCGTCCGATCGCATCAATCTCGGCCTGGCCGAAAAGCACGATGCCGGCCGCGTCGTCGCCGATCTCAATCGCCTGTTTCTGGAGAGTTTCCCGTCGCGGGGGTCCGGCGCTGCCGGTGGAGGAGCCTGAAACAACTTAATGGAGGAGAAAATGAACTGCCTGATCCGCGGCCTTGTGGCTGCAACCGCTTTTACGTCGATCACGACGATTGCCTGCGCCCAGGACGTTTCGGGCGTGATCGCTGGACTGCCAACTGAACTGAAGGCGCAATATGACGGCGCGCCGCAGAAGATCCTGCCATCGGCGTGGGACAATTTCACGCCGCCGGCGAAGCCGTGGAAATGGTGCCACTCGGAATCCTATCAGGGCAATCCGTGGCGTGTCAGCGTCACCAAGGAGCTGAAGCGGCTTGTCGAAGGGCTGATCGCCGACGGTACGGTGGCGAGCTTCGAAGTGTCGGATTCCAACAACGACGCCAGCCAGCAGATCAACCAGATTCGCGCCTTCATCGACAAGAAATGCTCGATCATCACCTCGATCCCCGGCTCGGCGACGGCACTGGACGACGCCATCGATGCCGCCGCAAAGGCCGGCATTCCCTTCATCACGGCGGCTGGGTCGGTGACCAGCCCGAATGCCATCAATGTCGATTCCAACTATGCGCGCTGGGGCTACGACATGATGACGGCGATCGGCAAGGCAATGCCAGACGGCGGCAGCATACTTCTGGTCGAAGGCATCGCAGGTCATCCGATCGTCGTGCAGGAGCGTCAGGGCGCCGACAAGGCGCTGGCCGAGAACCCTAAGCTCAAGGTCTCGCGCAGCGTCAACGGCAACTGGACGGCCAACGTCACGAAGACGACGGTATTGCAGGCGATCGCCACCAATCCGGCGCCGATCGATGCGGTGTGGACGACGGGCAGCGAAAGCCGCGTCGTCGCCGAGGCCTTTGCCGAGGCCGGCCGCCCTGCCCCGCTCATCACCGGCTCGATCACCGGCGACGCGCTCGGCTACTGGAAAGCCAATCCGGACAAATATCGCTTCGAAGGCCATGCGGTTCTGCCGCACTGGACCGCCGAGACATTGTTCCGCATCGGAGCGCGGATGCTCGACGGACAAAAGCCGAGGCTCAACACGCTGCTGATCCCGATTCCGCCGGTCCACAGTGCCGACCTTGGTACCTGGTACAAGGACTGCATGACGGCGGACGCAGTCTCGATCTTCCCGGTTCCGCCGGAGGATCCGATGCCGGAAGAATGGCTCGATGCCTATTTCGCCAATCCCGCGCCGACCAAGGGCTGGGATTATTCGAAGGTGCCGGACGCCTGCGCCAAGTAAGCTCATGAACGCCGGCTCCGTGCAGGTGGAGCCGGCTTTCCTTATCAGGAATCCCTCATGCTGGAAGTCCAGGGTGTCTCGAAACGCTATGGCGAAACGGTCGCTCTCGCCAATGCCTCCATCGCGTTCCGTGCCGGCACGATCCACACCATCCTGGGCGAGAACGGTTCGGGCAAGAGCACCCTGGTCAAGCTGCTGTCGGGAATTGTCCGGCCGGACAGCGGCACGACCCTGCTCAATGGGGCGCCCTTTGCCGGCTTCGGGCCGGCGGCGTTCCAGGCCGCCGGTTTCGCCACCGTGTTCCAGGAAGTGCTGATCGCACCTGACCGTTCAGTGACGGACAACATCCTGCTCGGCCTCGACGGCTTGCTGACGCGTACCGTGCCGCGCGCCGAGCGGCGGCAGCGCGCGCAAGCGGTGCTGAACCAATTCGCGGTGACCGAGATTCCGCTCGACCAATTGGCCGGGCAATTGCCGCTGGCCGTTCAGCAGCTTGTGGTGCTTGCCCGCGCCGTGGTTCGCAACCCGCGCATTCTCATTCTCGACGAGGTGACGGCCGCGCTTGACTTCGCCGACCGCGAGGCGGTTTTCGCCATGATGCGCAAGCTTGCCTCGGAAGGCTGCCTGATCCTGTTCATCACCCATCGCATGGACGAGGTGATGGCGCTTTCCGACCGGATTTCCGTCCTGCGCGGCGGCAGCGTGGTGACGACCGAGGAACGCGGCACGTCCACCGCATCCGAGCTTCTCAAGGCGATGGCACCACGCGCGGCGGCGGAGTTGGCTCATGGCTGAGCGCGCCAGCCTTTCGGTGCGCGGCCTGGTGATCGCGCCGGGCGCAAGCCCCGTGACATTGACGATTGCGCCGGGCGAGATCATCGGTCTTGCCGGTCTCGACGGCCATGGGCAGGAGAGATTCCTGAAAGTGCTGGCCGGGCTGGAACGGCCGGCCGGCGGCGATGTGACCATCGATGCGCGCGCGATCACCAGCTTCCGCAAAGCGGTCGCCAGCGGCATCGCCTATTTGCCGCGCGACCGGCGCGCGACCGGCATCTTTCCGACCCAATCGGTGCTCGATAATTTTGCCGTCTCGACTTTGTCGCGCGACATGCGTTTCGGTCTGCTCAGCTTCGCCGCGCGGCGGCGACGCTACGAGGCCTACCGCGAAAAACTCTCCATCGTCGCGCCGCGGCCCGATGCCTCGATCACCACGCTGTCCGGCGGCAACCAGCAGAAAGTGCTGCTGGCCAGGGCGCTGGCGCTGGAGCCGGCGATCCTGCTGCTCAACGATCCGACGCGCGGTGTCGACGTGGCGACGCGCCATGTCCTCTACGATGTGTTCCGGGGACTGGCGGCGGACGGCATGGCTCTGGTCATCCTGTCGAGCGAGATCAAGGAGATCCTCCTGCTTTGCCATCGCGTGCTGGTTTTCCGCGAACAGCAGGTGGCGGCTGAAATCACCGGAGACGAGATGAAAAGCGATACGGTGATCGCCGCCATGTTCGGACGCGCGGCATGAGCGGGTTTCGGCGCATTGCGGAGCGATGGCGCGGCGCGGGCTTTGCGACGGTGCTGCTGGTCATCCTGATCGCGGTCAATCTGCTGCTCAATCCGTCACGCTTCCATCCTTCCGCATGGGGCGCGCTGATCGGGCTCGCCGCACCGTTGATCGGCGCAGCGCTCGCCTCGGCTCCGGTGATCCTCGCCGGGCGCGGCGGCATCGACATTTCCGTCGGGCCGCTGATGGGCTTCGTCAATGCGATCGTCATCCAGCTGCTGTTTCTCAAGCTCGGCATGTCTTCGCCGCTGGTCATCGTGCCGACCGCACTTTTGATCGGCGCGATCGTCGGGGCTGCCAACGGCTTTTTGGCGACCATCGTTCGCATCCAGCCGATCGTTGCGACACTCGGCACCTATCTGATCCTCACCGGCATGACGCTGACCATCCTGCCAGCGCCGATCGGCCCGGCGCCGGCCTGGCTGAAGGCTATGGCCGGGCCCTGGTCGGCACTGCCGCTGGCGCTGATCTTCCTGTTCTGGTGGCTGGTGCGGCAGACGCCCTATTACGACCAGATGATGGCGGTGGGCAGCGACGACCGCGCCGCTTACACGGCCGGCGTTCCAGTCACCAAAGTCCGTTTCATCGCCTATGTCATGACCGGCGTACTCGCCGCCTGCGCGGGTCTGATGCTGACCGCGCTGATCGGTTCGGCCGATCCCAACATCGGGCCGACCTACACGCTGATCGCCATCTCCGCGGTGGCGCTCGGTGGCGTCAGCCTTGCCGGCGGGCGCGGCGGTCTTGCTGGGGCTGCGATCGGCGCCATCGACATCTTCCTGCTGCAGAGCGTGCTGACCGCCTTCAACGTCTCCACCTATATGCTGCAGATCGCCTATGGCGTCATTCTGGTCGTGGCCGTCATCATGACGGCGCTGCAGGAACGGCTCTCGGGACGGAAAGGCTGAGAAGCATGCGCCAGACCTGGTTTCAGTCCACCAATGCCCGCGTCGCCGGCGCCTTTGCCGTCGCTGCCGCCTTGCATCTTCTCGGCACATTGCTCATCCCGGGCTATTCCCAGCCGTTCGCCATCCGTGCGCTGCTGGTCATCGCTTCGCTGCTGGCGGTGGCGTCGATCGGCCAGACCCTCGTCGTCATTCTGGGCGGCATCGATCTGTCGATCCCCTTCATCATCGGCTTCGCCAATGTCGTTGCCGCGCAGCTTTACGGCGGCGGCTGGCACTTTGCCCTGGTCTGCCTGATCGTCGGCGTGCTCGCCATGCTGATCGGTGCATTGAACGGCCTGATCTCGCGTGGGCTCGACATCCACCCGCTGATCGTCACGCTCGGCGTCGGCATGATCGTGCAAGGCGCCGTGCTGTTGTGGACCGGCGGCTTTCCATCCGGATCGGCGCCGCAAGCGGTTTCCGCCTTCGTCTCGATTGGCGGTTCAGTCGGGCCGCTGCCGGTGCCGGCGCTGGTGCCATGCGTCGCGGTGCTAACCTTGCTGGTGGCGCTGTTTCTGGCACGTACGCCCTACGGACGCCGCCTCTATTCGCTCGGCAGCAACCCAGGTGCTGCCCCGCTGGCGCTGATCGACCCCGTTCGCATGTGGATGGTGACTTATGCGGCGAGCGCCTTCTTCGCCGCCACCACCGGCGTGCTGCTGCTCGGCTTCACCGGTTCGGCCTATGGCGATGTCGGCCAGCCCTATCTGTTCCAGACCATCGCGGCTGTGGTGGTCGGCGGCGCGGCCCTTGTCGGCGGCCGCGCCAGTTATTTCGGCACCATCGCTGGCGTGCTGGTGCTGACGGAGATCAACACCCTGCTGATCGGCCTCGGCTTTCGGCCCTCAACCGTGCAGGCTGCACTTGGCCTGGTCATCGTGCTGTTGGTTTCGCTTTACGGCCGCGAGCGGCACGTATCGGCGACGATCTGAGGTGGCTCACAAACTCCACAGCCGCTTTGCGTTGCCGGCCAGCAGCCTTTCCCGTTCGTCGGCACTTGCACCGCCAAGCAGCGCGTGCGTCGCCGCAATCCAGGTCGCAAGCCCGCCACCAAGCGTGCAGACCGGCCAATCGCTGCCCCACACGACGCGATCCCAGCCGAAGCATTTGATAGTGTGCTCGACATAGGAACGCAGCGTTTCGACAGTCCAGGATCCGGCGTCCGCATAGGCGACCACACCGGAAATTTTGCCGACGACGTTCGGGCGCTGCGCAATCTCGGCCATGTGCTCGTGCCAGGGATGCTCACTGCTGCCCTTGATGTCGGGCACGCCGCAATGGTTGAGCACGAATTGAACATCCGGCGCGAGGTCAGTAAGCGCAATCGCCTTGGGTATCTGATGCGGCAGAACGACGAGATCGAAGGTCAGGCCGGTGCCGGCAAGCCGCTTGATGTTTTCGCGAAACAGCGAGCCCTCCGAGAGTTCATCCGGCATGACGTGGAGCACCCGCCGGAAACCCTTGACGAAGGGATCGGCGCGCTGGCGCTCGAGATAGGCGGCAAAGCCCGGCTCTTCCGGACGGCAGGAGGCGATTGCCCCGCGCAGTAAACTGTCCTTCTGTTGCGACAGCGCCTTTACGTGACTGGTCTCAGTCTCGATGTCGGCTGGATCGACATCGACTTCCATATGCAATGCGCCCTCTATGCCGGCGCGGCGGGCCTGGATTGCATATTCGTCGAGGGAAAAATCGCGGTTGAGCGCCGGCACGCCGGAGAGCCAGGGATAGCGCAGCGCCGACTGATCAATTAGATGCAGATGGGTATCGAAAATCATGACGGCGCGCTCCTCCTCCGGCGGATTCAAAATTATCTCACGGAGAAATTGTTCATTCAAATAAGAATTTACTCCGCCTGCTTGGCCCGTTGCTCCCGCCAGTTGCGATAGCTTTTCGGTCGCTGCCAGCAACAGCTCTATTGTCCTGGTGATATCGGGCGCCTTGGGTGCGTTGACCAGGGTTATGTAGGGGATCGACAGTGCGGCGATCGCCCTGCCGTCCGAGCCAAGCACAGGTGCCGACAGGTTGAACACCCCGGCGGTCTGCATCGACGCCATCATCTCATAGCCGCGTTCACGAATCTGGTCGAGGCGGGCAAAGAACTCCGGCGATTGAGGCGGCTTGTCGGTGCTGCGCAGATGTTCGGAGATCATCATCTGCCGCTCTTCCGATGAGCGGAACGCCAGCAGTACATGGCCGGAGCCGGTGTCGAACAGGCTGATATGCGAGCCGACGCGAATCGAGATGCCCCAGTAGTCCGGCGCTTCTTGCTGTGCGATCACCACTGCAGAACCGCGGTCGAAGACGACAAGCTGGTTTGCCTGCTGCGAGGTTTCGGCAAGCTCGCGCATCAGCGGCGTCGCATAGGAAACCAGCCGCCGCACCGGCGCGTGCAACTGCGCCAGCCCGAACAGCTTGAGCGTCAGCGAATAACGGTCGCCGTCGGGCCGCGTGACGTAGCCGCGTCGCACCAGCCGGTCCAGCATACGGTAGAACTCGTTGGGGCTGCGGTCGAGCTTCTTGGCGATCTCCGCCTGCGTCAGGCCGCCGTCGACCCCGGCCAGAAGCTCGAGGATGTCGAGCCCCTTGTCCAGCGCCGGGGCGCGATAACGGTCATCGTCGTCGTCCTCCGCCATAGTCACTCCCCAGTGAATTTTGGCTTTCATATACGCACACTGGTCCGCATCCGGAAAGAACTTTCAACTTGACGCCTGCATAAATGTTTTGTTTGTATATGAATGAAGCGGCCGGTCAAACCTCGCTGTGGATCGACGCAGGCTCTTGGGAGGATACCAATGACGAAACTGTTTTACGGTCTGACGGCCGGCGTGGCGCTGCTTGCACTTGGCGCGGGCGCTGCTTTTGCTGCCGAACTGCCCGGCAAGTTCGACGGCGTCACCGTCGACGCCAAGCTGATCGGCGGCCAGCAATATGAAGGGCTCTACGCGCGCATCGGCGAATGGGAAAAGCTGACCGGGGCCAAGGTCAACGTGATCTCGAAGAAGAACCACTTCGAGCTCGACAAGGAAATCAAGTCGGACATCGCGTCCGGCAGCATCAACTGGTGTGTCGGCTCGAACCACTCGTCCTTTGCGCCGCAATATCCCGATATCTACACCGATCTTAACGCGCTGCTGCCCAAGGAGGAGATCGGCGCCTTCGTGCCGTCGACGATCAAGGCTTCGACACTCGACGACAAGCTGGTGATGCTGCCGCGCGCGCAGTTCGACGTCTCAGCGCTCTATTACCAGAAGAGCCTCTACCAGGACGAAGCCAAGAAGGCCGCCTACAAGGCCAAATACGGCGCGGAACTGGTGCCGCCCGACACATGGGACGAAGTCGCCCAACAGGCGGAATTCTTCGCCAGCCCGCCGGATTTCTACGGCACCCAGTTCGCCGGCAAGGAAGAGGCGATCAACGGCCGTTTCTACGAGATGCTCATCGCCGATGGCGGCGAATATCTCGACAAGGATGGCAAGCCCGTCTTCAACTCGGAGGCCGGCGTGCACGCGCTCGACTGGTTCGTCAATCTCTACAAGGCCAAGGCGGTGCCGGCCGGCACCACCAACTATCTCTGGGATGATCTCGGCCAGGGCTTCGCCTCGGGCACGGTCGCGATCAACCTCGACTGGCCAGGCTGGGCAGGGTTCTTCAATGACCCGAAGTCATCGAAGGTCGCCGGCAATGTCGGCGTGAAGGTGGCGCCGAAGGGTTCGGCCGGCATTCGCACCGGCTGGTCGGGGCATCACGGGTTTTCGGTCACCGAAAACTGTGCCAGCAAGGAAGCCGCGGCATCGCTGGCATGGTTCCTGACCAACGAGGACAGTCAGAAGCTTGAAGCAGCAAGCGGACCACTGCCGACCCGCACGGCGGTGTGGGACTGGGACATCCAGCAAGCGGCCGGAGATCCTTACAAGACGGAAGTGCTGGCGGCTTTCCAGGAACAGGCAAAACACGCTTTCGCCGTACCGCAGACACCTGAATGGATCGAAATCTCCAACGCCGTCTATCCCGAGTTGCAGGCGGCCATCCTCGGCGACAAGACCTCCAAGCAGGCGCTGGACGACGCTGCCGCCAAGGCCACCCAGATCCTCGAAGACGCCGGCAAGCTTTGACATCTTTCCAAGGGGGCGCTGCACTTATCGAAAAGCGGCGCCCCCGACCTGTTTCTAGACCGACCATGCGCAACACGCTTTGTCTTGATCCCAGCTCGCCGATGGCGGCCTTCGGTGTCCGGGCACCAACCAGAACCGGATCGACATGAAAGGCTGGAGACCCTCGCCGCCATTGCTGCTCCTGCTTCCGGCGGTCATCGTGCTGGCGGCGGTGGTGGTCTTGCCGCTGCTGCTTTCGCTCTACTCCAGCTTCACGCCGTTCCGGCTGACCAAGCCGGAGACACTCTGGGTCTTCATCGGCGCGCGCAACTATATCAACATCCTGAACAACGGGGATTTCTGGATTGCCTTCGCCCGCACCGTTGTGCTGCTGACGGTCGCGCTCAACCTGGAAATGCTGATCGGGCTCGGGCTGGCGTTGCTGGTGGAGAAAGCCTCGCGCGGACAGCGGGTGCTGCGCACCATCATGATGTTCCCGATGATGTTTTCGCCGATCCTCGTCGGCTTCCAGTTCAAATTCATGTTCAACGACAATATCGGCCTGGTGAACAACGCCTTGCAGGCGCTCGGCCTGACCGACCGCGCCATCCCATGGCTGATCGACGGCAACCTGGCCTTCATCGCCATCCTCACCGCCGAAATCTGGTCGTCGACTTCCGTGTTCGCGATCCTGATCCTTGCCGGGTTGCTGGCCATGCCGCGCGAACCGGTCGAGGCAGCCCGCGTCGACGGCTGCACGCCATGGCAGACATTCCGCTATGTCACCTGGCCTTTCATCATGCCGTTTGCCTTCATCGCCATGACCATCCGCTCGCTCGACGTCGCGCGCGCCTATGATATCGTCAAGATCATGACCGACGGCGGCCCCGCCGGCCGCACCGAACTCGTCTGGACGCTCGTCGCCCGCACCGCCTACAGCGACGCCAGGATGGGCATGGCCAACGCGATGGCCTATTTCTCGATCCTGCTGTCGATACTGTTCACCGTCTATTTCTACCACAAGCTCGCCGCGGCGCGCACGCAGATCGCGGCGGAGTAGTGAGGATGGACCAGAACAGCCTGCATCGCGTCCGCAGCAAAGCGCTCGGCATCGCTCACGGCATCGCGCTGTTCCTGGCCATGCTGGTCATCTGCCTGCCCGGCATCTGGATCGTGCTGTCATCGCTGCGGCCGACCGTCGAGATCATGGCCAAGCCGCCGGTGTGGATCCCGCAGGAGCTTTCGCTCGACGCCTACGTCGCCATGTTCAGCGGCGTCGGCAAGGGCGGCATCCCGGTCTTCGACTATTTCCGCAATTCGTTGATCATCTCGGTGACCTCGACGGTGATCGCGATCGCCATCGGCATGGCCGGCGGCTATGCCTTTGCCCGCTATCGCTTCCGCGCCAAGTCGGCGATGTTCCTCGGCCTGATGCTGACACGCACGGTGCCCGGCATCGCACTGTCGCTGCCGCTGTTCTTCGTCTTTGCGCGGCTCGGCATCATCGACACGCATTTCGGCCTGATCCTCGTCTATGTCGCACTCAATGTGCCCTTCACCATCTGGCTGATCGACGGCTTTTTCCGCCAGGTGCCGAAAGACCTCGCCGAGGCGGCGCAGATCGACGGCTGCACGCGCTGGCAGGCTTTCTGGCAGGTCGAGTTTCCGCTCGCCGGGCCCGGCATCGCCTCAGCCGGCATCTTTGCCTTCCTCACCTCGTGGAACGAATTCGCGCTGGCCTCGCAGCTGACGCGCTCGATCAACTCCAAGACGCTGCCGGTGGGCCTGCTCGACTATACGGCCGAGTTCACCATCGACTGGCGCGGCATGTGCGCGCTGGCCGTGGTCATGATCATACCGGCGCTCACGCTTACCTTCATCGTCCAGAAACACCTCGTCGGCGGCCTCACCTCCGGCGCGGTGAAAGGCTGACATGGCAACCGTATCCCTGAAGAAACTCACCAAAAGCTACGGCCCGGTGGCGATCGTGCACGGCATCGACCTCGAGGTCGCCGACCGCGAGTTCATCGCGCTGGTCGGGCCGTCCGGCTGCGGCAAGTCGACAACCCTACGCATGATCGCCGGCCTCGAGGACATCAGCGACGGGGTCATCGAGATCGGCGGCCGCATGGTCAACGATCTGCCGCCGCGCTCGCGCAACATCTCGATGGTGTTCCAGTCCTATGCGCTCTACCCGCACATGACCGTGCGCGAAAACCTCGGCTTCTCGCTGAAGATTGCTGGCGCCGCAAAAGAGGAGATGAACCGCCGCGTCGCCGAGGCATCGGGCATTCTCGGTCTCGACCAATTGCTCGATCGCCGGCCGTCACAACTGTCGGGCGGACAGCGCCAGCGCGTCGCCATGGGCCGCGCCATCGTGCGCGATCCGGATGTCTTCCTGTTCGACGAGCCGCTTTCCAATCTCGACGCCAAGCTTCGGACGCAGATGCGCACCGAGATCAAGAAGCTGCATGCCAAGGTCAAATCGACGGTGATCTACGTCACCCATGACCAGGTCGAGGCGATGACGCTCGCCGACCGCATCGTCATCATGCGCGACGGTTTCATCGAGCAGGTCGGCACGCCCGACGAGGTCTTCCGCCGGCCGCAGACGCGCTTCGTGGCAGGCTTTATCGGCTCGCCGCCAATGAACCTGCACGAGGCAGTGATCGACCACGGACAATTGCTGTTCGCCAGCGGCGAGAGGCTGCCTCTGCCCAGCCAGTTCAAGGCCAATGTCGGAACCGGCGATAAGGTCGTGTTCGGCCTCAGGCCTGACGACATCTATCCGACGGGACACGGCATCAGCTCCGGTGAAGACGCCGATGTCCACCAGCTGGAGTTGCCGGTGACCGTCACCGAGCCGCTCGGCAATGAGACGCTGGTGTTCGCCGAATTCAACGGCAGCGACTGGGTATCGCGTATGCTCAATCCGAAACCGCTGAAGGCCGGCGACCGGGTGAAAATGAGCCTGGATCTGTCTCAGGCCCATCTGTTTTCTGCCGATACCGGCAAGACGTTGCGAGGTTGACGTCATGGCAAAGATCGAAAAAGTCGAACTGCGGATGGTCGACCTGGTGCCGAAGGTCAAGCGCACCGATGCAATCCAAAGTTTTGTCAGCCAGGAAACGCCGATCGTCACCATCACCGACGCCGACGGCGCGGTCGGCACCGGCTACAGCTACACGATCGGCACCGGCGGCTCCTCGGTGATGCGGCTGCTGGCCGACCACCTCGCACCGCGGCTGATCGGCCGCGACGCCGACAGGATCGAGGCGATCTGGCACGAGCTCGAATTTGCCACCCATGCCACGACGATCGGCGCGATCACGGCAATCGCGCTCGCGGCCATCGATACGGCGCTTTGGGATCTGCGGGCGAAGAAGCAGGGCCTGCCGCTGTGGAAGCTGGCCGGCGGCGCCAAGGACCGCTGCCCGCTCTACACGACCGAAGGCGGCTGGCTGCATATCGAGACCGAGGCGCTGGTCGAGGACGCACTGGCCGCCAAAGCCAAGGGTTTTCGTGGCTCGAAAATCAAGATCGGCAAGCCGCACGGCTCCGAGGATCTCGCCCGGCTGACGGCGGTGCGCCAGGCGGTTGGAGACTCCTACGAGATCATGACCGACTGCAACCAGGGCTTTTCTGTCGACGAGGCGATCCGGCGGGCCGAGCGGCTGCGCGATCTCGACCTCGCCTGGATCGAAGAACCGCTGCCGGCAGACGACATTGACGGCCATGTGCGGCTGTCGAATGCCACGTCGACGCCGATCGCCATCGGCGAGTCGCTCTATTCGATCCGGCATTTCCGCGAATATATGCAAAAAGGCGGCTGCTCGATCGTGCAGGTCGATGTCGGCCGCATCGGCGGTATCACGCCGTGGCTGAAGGTCGCGCATGCGGCCGAGGCGTTCGACATCCCGGTCTGTCCGCATTTCCTGATGGAACTGCATGTCAGCCTGACCTGCGCCATTCAGAACGGCAGATATGTCGAGTATATTCCCCAGCTCGACGAATTGACCGGCAAGAAAATGCGCATCGAGAACGGGCACGCATTGGCGCCGGACGAGCCCGGCATCGGTATCGACTGGGACTGGGACGCGGTCAAAGCGAAGAGCATCGCGGAATTCACGACCGAAATAATGAAATAGGGAGCCGGACATGCAGCGTATGGGAATGGTGCTCGGCCTCAAGCCGGAAAAAGTCGCTGAATATGTGCGGCTTCATGCTGCCGTCTGGCCTGACGTGCTGGCCATGATTTCCGCCTGCAACATCAGGAATTATTCGATCTATCTCAAGGAGCCGGAGCACCTTTTGTTCAGCACCTTCGAGTACCACGGCACCGACTATGCCGCCGACATGGCGAAGATGGCCGCAGATCCCAAGACGCAGGAATGGTGGGCGCTGTGCATGCCTTGCCAGGAGCCGCTGCCGACCCGCGGGGAAGGCGAGTGGTGGGCCTCGATGGACGAAGTCTTCCATCATGACTGAAAGCGTTTTCGATCCCACGTCGCTATCCCAATCCTGGGCGCAGCCATCGAAGCCCAGGCCGATCGTGATTTTCGGCGCGGGGTCGATCGTCGGCGATGCGCATTTCCCGGCCTATGGGAAAGCCGGCTTCCCGGTCGCGGGGCTTTTCGATCCCGATCATGCCAAGGCGGAAAAGCTCGCGGCAAAATGGGGTGTCACCGCTTACCGGTCGGTCGAGGAAGCCGCAGCGATCAAGAACGTCGTCTTCGACTTGGCGACGCCGCCGGCTCATCATGCCGGCGTGCTCAGGGCGTTGCCCGACGGTGCAGTGGCGCTGATCCAGAAGCCGATGGGCGGCGACCTTACCGAGGCCACCGAAATCCTTGAAATCTGCCGCTCCAAAGATCTGAAGGCCGCGGTGAATTTCCAGCTCCGCTTCGCGCCGATGATGCTGGCGCTGAAGGATGCGATCTCCAAGGGCTGGCTGGGCGAGGTGGTCGATTTCGACGCCTGGCTGGCGCTGGCGACGCCCTGGCAACTCTGGGAGTTCCTGCTGAAGGCGCCGCGCGTCGAAATCGCCATGCATTCGATCCACTATCTCGACCTGATCCGGCAATTGCTCGGCGATCCCAAAGGCGTTCACGCCAAGACGCTCGGCCATCCCGGCCACAAGGTTGCGCAAACGCGCACCAGCGCGATCCTCGACTATGGCGATACAGTGCGCTGTGCGCTGTCGATCAATCACGATCATAAATTTGGCCGAAAACACCAGGCTTGCGAGTTCCGCATCTGCGGCACCGAGGGCGCCGCCTACCTCAAACTGGGGCTCAATCTCGATTATCCGCGCGGCGAGCCTGACGTCCTAGAAATCCATCCGAAGGGCGGCTCCGGCTGGATTACGGTGCCGCTCATCGGCGAATGGTTTCCGGACGCCTTTGTCGGCCGCATGGCCAACGTCCAGCGCTATGCATCAGGCGAGGACACCGAGCTTGTCAGTTCCGTCGAGGACGGCTGGAACACCATGGCGCTGGTCGAAGCCGCCTACCGATCGAGCGCGGCGCCGGCAACACCGATCGCGGCAAGGCCCTGACATGGAGCAGACGATCTATTTCGAGGATTATCAGATCGGCTCGTCGCGCATGACCAGCGGGCGCACCATCACCGAGACCGACTTCGTTGTCCATGCCGGCCATACCGGCGATTTTTTTCCCCACCATATGGACGCCGAATTCATGAAGACGACGCCGTTCGGCCAGCGCATCGCGCATGGCACGCTGGTGTTCTCGGTCGGCGTCGGGTTGACGGCAAGCGTCATCAACCCGGTCGCCTTCTCCTATGGCTATGACAGGTTGCGCTTCATCAAGCCGGTGTTCATCGGCGACACGATCAAGACCCGCACCACCATCTCCGCCAAGGAAGACGACCCGAAGCGGCCGGAGTCGGGTCGCGTCATCGAGCGCTGCGAAGTGATCAACCAGCATGGCGATGTGGTTCTGGTCGCCGACCACATCTACATCGTCGAGCGCCGCGACAAGCCCAAGCGGGGCTGAGCTATTTGCGGCCGCGCGCAGTCACACCCGGTTGACCGGATATAGCGGCTTGCCGCCGCGCAGGACCGATGCGACATCGGCAAACACCTTGTTGCGAACCTCGGCGTAAGACTGGGTCGAGTAGTGCGCCGCGTGCGGACTGACCAGGACGGCCGTCGCCGTGATGCCCCAAAAGCCGATCTCGTCATGCTCCGACGCGAGGATGGCGACCGAGCCCGCCACGGCCCGCATCACCTGCTTGAGGCGCGCGGATTGATTCCGTCGTGCCCCTGCACCCATGCCGTCGGAATGGCGGCTGCCGGCATCAATTTACTCGAAGCCCGGCCTGGCGCATCAGCGGCAGCACGCGGTCACAGAAGAAGGGCAATTCGTAGGTGTAGTTGACGAATGTGAGGGCGGCGCCGGAATAACCCTGGTCCATGATCTCAGTGAGATCGTCTACGATCTTTTCCGGCGTGCCGATGAGCGGAAACGTTCCAGCACCGCCGGCGAACCTTTGCCGATATTCGGTGAAGGCTTTTGCGTCATGCGAATTGGCGAATTCCTTCTTCTTGCGCATATGTTCGTCAACCGCGCCCTCGTCCGCGCATTCAAGCGCGTAGTGCCGGTAATAGTCCTCGGCTTCCTGCTGGGTCTCCCGGCAGACGACGTGGCAGACCGTATAGATGCCGACTTCGCGTCCGACTTCAGCCGCCCGGTTGGTGATGTCGACCACATGCGCGCGGCCATCGGCGATTTCGGAAAAAGTAGAAAACAGATAGTCGCAGTGGCGCGCCGCATAGTTGCGCCCCGGTGCGCCGAAGGCGGCGTTCATGGTCACGGGGCGCGGCGCCTGCAGGCTCGGCGGGCGGCTGACGACCCCCTTCAGATCATAGAACTCGCCGCCGAAGTCGAACGGCTCCCTGGATCGGTAGGCACGCTCGATGATATCGATCCATTCCTCGGCCTGATCGTAGGTCCGATCGCCGACCGTCTGCCCAAACATGGCGAACTCGTCCGGGTTCCAGCCGCAGACAATGTTCAAGCCGGCACGCCCGTTGGAGATGTGGTCGACCGTCGCCAGCGCTTTTGCGGCCTGCAGCGGATGAACCAACGGCACATGCACCGTCATGAACAGACCGATGTTCTGCGTGGCGACGGCGAGACCCGCCGCCCAGGTGAAAGTCTCGAACGACCACTCCCGCACATGCGTCAAACCACCGAAGCCGCGCCAGCGCGCGATCGGCAGCAGAAACTCCAGGCCGGCGCGATCGGCGATGCCGGCAGAATTGAGGTTGTCTTCCCAGCGGGCGCGCCAGCGCTCGGGAACGGTGGTCATTGCCAGGCCGCCATCGGCGTTCATCGAGAAGACGCCGAGCTTGAACCTGTTCGGCCCCTTCAGCGGATGCTGCTTTCTGATCATGATTTTCCCTGCCGCGGGACGCTCGCAGCTTCATCGTCGAGCTGTTGGGGTTGGCTCAGCTTCATGAAGCGCTCCTCGGAGCCTCGCCTGGGCCGCCGGATGGCTCTCACCTTGCCGCTGTTTCCACCGCCGCAGAAGAACTGATCGCCACCATCGGACTCGAGCCCCGAGACGCCGGTTCCCGGCGGCATATCGAGCTTCTCCAGGACCTTTCCCGTTTCAGGATCTATCCGCCTGACGTCGCTCTCGTCACCTTCCCAGGTGCCGTGCCAGAGTTCGCCGTCGATCCAGGTGACCCCTGTGACGATACGGTTGGAATCGATGGTGCGAAGAATTTCTCCCGTCTGGGGATCGATCTGATGGATTTTGCGACCGCGATTCTGCCCCACCCAAAGTGAGCCTTCGGCCCAAGCTAGCCCGGAGTCGCCGCCCCCACCCGGCGCTGGAATAGTGGCGAGCACGCGGCCAGTGTTGGGATCGATCTTCTGGATGCGATCTTCCGCGATCTGGAATAGATGCTGACCGTCGAAGGCCGTTCCCGCGTGCGCGGCGACATCGATCGCGCGCACCACCTTCCCGCTCGCAGGATCCAAGGCGTTCAGTCTGTCTCCGGAGGCAAACCAGACGTGCTGGCCGTCGAACGTAACCCCGGCCACCTGGCCGACACTCGCAAAGGGTCCATATTCGCGGAGGACTTCGGCTGCAGATCGCTTCATGCTTCTCCTCCAGGCTCAGATCTGTTGAATTGTCCCGACACTAATAACCCGACAATGAACCGGGGAGTAACAAGATTGTCGGGAATCCCGGTACGGGTGGGGTCATCCAACGACGCGCTCGCCCGCGACCGAACGACTGCACCTTGCCTGCTGCCGCAAGCTGCTCGAGCGATCGCTGCACGGTGCGCGAGCTGGCTCCGAGCGCAATTGCGAGCGCCGAGCTCGACCACGACTCGCCGTCGGCGAGGAAGGCGAGCACCGCTGCATGCTGCTCGTCGACGGGCGGCGCCAGCACCACGACATCGCGTGGGCGGCGCGGCTTAAGCGCAAAGCCTCGCTTGGTCGCGCTCACATCCGCCAGTGACCGCAGCTCTACGCGAAGCCGGCCGACTTCGACCCGCAAACGGGCGCGATGCGATTCATCAGCGTGCTTGCCGCCGAAGGCGCGGGCGACGAGCGTGCTCCTCGGCACGTCTGCGGGCCAGGCTTCGCCCAGCGTGCGCGCAAGCGCGAACAAGACCGGGCGCGTCGCGAGCGAGACGATCATGCCGGCGTCACGCACGACATTGCGGCAGGCGTCGACGACGAGCGCCCCCGACGCCAGCAGCGCTTCGACCTCCTCGAGCAGGAGCGGGCGTTCCTCACCACGCGCGATCAGGCGCGCCGCGGGCGTGTTCATCACGAGGGATGCACCTTCAACCTCGGCCGTCAGGGCTGGAATGTCCGCCTGGCGTGCGGCGTGCTCGGCCCGCGCGAGCGCAACGCGCGCCGCCTTGGTCCGGAGGCGGCGAATCGCGAGCCCCGCAATCACCAACTCGTGGGCGGCCTTCGACGCGGGTGGGAGCGTTGTCGGGTCGAACCCGGTGAGCCTGCTCTCGGCCTCATCGAGGCGTCCGATCAGGAGCAGGCGCCGAGCCTCGAGATTGCGCGCATGCGCGGCATTGACGTGGTCGCCGTGCTTTTCAAGCGTCGACCGCGCGGCGTCGAGTGCCTTCGCCGGCCAGCCCAGGTCGCGCGAGACGAGTGCGATCTCGGCTTCGGCGACGACGCACCTCGCGCGGGCCACGGCCTCTTTCGGACCGAAGGCGCGCGCAGCACGTTTGAGGAGAGCCTTTGCTCGAACGAGATCGCCGAGCTGCGCCATCGCGATGCCGCGCAGCGCAAGCGCAGGCGCATCGTCACGCAGGGCGACCCGCTTCAATGCGCCGAGGGGATCACCCGTTGCGAGGGCGCGCGCCGCAGCGGTGATCAGCGAGTCCATCGGAATCCCGTCACACTTGTAACTCTCACCATTCGATGTCCGGTCCTAATCTATCTCAGGACCAACAGCCAGCGCGCTGTATCGAAACGCGCCGTATCGAAAACGGTGCGAACAACGAGGAAGGAGACGAACGATGCCGACACACAGAACCGGAACACGTGAGGAGTGGCTGGCAGCGCGGCTTGATCTGCTCAAGGCGGAGAAGGAACTCACGCGACAAAGCGATGAGGTGGCGCGGCGGCGGCAGGAATTGCCTTGGGTTCGGATCGACAAGGATTACCGATTCGAGACCGATGAAGGCAGCGCCTCACTGGCAGACCTCTTCCAAGGGCGCTCGCAGCTCCTCGTCTACCACTTCATGTTCGGGCCCGATTACACGGCGGGGTGTCCGGCCTGCTCGGCGATCGCGGACGGGTTCGACGGCTTCGTCGTCCACCTGGCCAACCACGACCTCACGCTTTCGGCGGTATCGCGGGCACCGCTGGCGAAGCTGCAGGCGTACAAGCGGCGGATGGGATGGACGTTCCCCTGGGCCTCCGCACACGGCAGCGACTTCAATTTCGACTTCGACGTTTCGTTTACCGAGGAGCAGCAGCGCGAGCAAGGCATCGAATACAACTATGTACGCGAGGCGCCTCTCGCCAAAATACCCTCGCGTACGACTGCCGACGGCTCCGAGACGTTCGCTGCAATGAGCGGAACAGACATGGCCACGTACACGCGCGAGAGGCCAGGCATGAGCGCATTCGTGCTCGAGGACGACCTCGTCTACCACGCCTATTCCACCTATGCGCGCGGACTGGACGGCCTCTGGGGCATGTATCAGTGGCTCGACCGCGCACCCCGAGGGCGTAACGAGGCGGGCGTCTGGTGGCGCCGCCACGACGAGTACGGCCAAGGATGACATCGTGATGACACTCCACTCCGATCACAGCCAGAAGATGCCGCCCGAAGGCAGCGGATCTGCCGGTTTCCCAACCGATAATGTCGCCGCCCGCGGCGCGGCCGACTGGCTATCGCTGGCGGCCGCGCCAACGTTCGCAATGATGGCGCTGCTGACGGCCGTTACCGGTGATGCGGGCATGATCTGCTCGGCCGCGCAAGATGCGTCGCCGCTGAGTGGAATGGTCGTGATGTACTTGCTGATGAGCGCCTTCCATTCGGCGCCTTGGCTGAAGCTGGTCGCCAGCCGACGAAGCGCTGTCCGCCGGTCGTGATCCGGCGTTCGCCGGATCAAACGGCGCGACCTCGCGCAGCCCCTACGTGGCGATATTGGCCTCGCCTGCATGACGCATCATGCGGCGAAAACTCATCGAGATATGAGCTCGCCTTATGTGCCCGATGGACTCCCAGTCGCCGATCTCGGCGGCGGCAAGCACCTCTTCCATTTCGCGGCGGAACGCAGTGAACTCCTCCACAAGGCCCAACTGCGGCATCATCTTCAGGACGACGCGCGCGACCTGAAAATACAGGCGCTCGCTGATCTCGCGCAGCGGCTGGTTGCCGGTCATCGCGGTGAGCTCGTAGAAAAAATCCATGTTGAGGCGCAGGAAAGCGCGCTGGTCGGGATTGAGCACATCGGAATCGCAGCGCGCGATGAGTGCCCTTATCCGGTCGAGGTCGTCCGCCGTGCGCGGGATCGGCGAAAGCTTGCCGACGAGGAGCGCCAGTTCCAGGCGCAAATGATAGACCTGCTGCAATTCCTCGATGTCGACGTCGGTGACGATCTTGCCTACACCATGGACGGATTCGGACTGGACTGCTGACGCCGCGGATAGGGAAAGGACCAGGGCGCGAGCGTTCGTCTCAGGCGGCGCTCCACGGTCTTGCCCCTTGGATGATCTCTTGAGCACGTGCGGCAAAGCGACCGGCGAGCGGCGACTTGCTGGCGGCATCGGCCGACGCCGCGCTGCCTGCCCGCGCCCGGTCGGCGATGCCGACGAAGATCACCGCGAAACGGAACAGCGAAAAAACCAGATGGAAGCGTTCCAGGGGCGCAGTGGGTGCGGCATGCGCGAAATAATGGTCGAGGAATTCGCGCTGGCTGGGGATGCCGAGGGCGGCATGATCGAGGCCGAGGATGCCGCCATATTCGTCTGGGGTCGAATGCCAGGTCATCGAGCAAAAGCCGAGATCGGCGAGCGGATGGCCGATCGTCGACAGCTCCCAATCGAGAATGCCGATCACCTCCGGCTTGTCGGGATGGAACAGCAGATTTCCGAGGCGGAAGTCGCCATGGGCGATCGACACGCGTCCATCATCCGCGGGCAGGTGCTGGGGCAACCAGTCTGCGACCGCTTCGAGTGCGGGAATTCTGTCACTCGGCGATTCCCTGAGCTGCTTGGTCCAGCGGTCAATCTGGCGCTCGAAATAGTTGCCGGCCCGGCCGTAGTCGCCGAGACCGACGTCGTCGGGACGGACAGCATGCAATCTGGCCATCGCTTCGGCCATCCCGAAATAGATGCCGCGTCGCTCCGCTGGCGATAGGCCGGGCAGCGAACAGTCGTGGAAGACGCGGCCATTCAGCCGCTCCATCAGGTAGAATGGCGTGCCGATCGGCTCGATACCGTCGTGATAGAGCACCGGCCGGGGCACCGGGACATCGGTCGGCACGAGCGCTTCAAGTACGCGGAACTCGCGGTCGACGGCATGCGCCCCGCGCAGGATCGGCCCGGCCGGCTTCTTGCGCAGCACCATGCGATGCGCACCATAGTCAACGAAGTAGGTGGGGTTGGACTGCCCGCCGCCGATCCGTTGGAGCGTCATTGCGGCATCGCCGAAGCGGTTCGCGAGAAAGCCCTTCAATGCCGCAGGATCGAAATCCGCATTCAACGGCATTTTTTCCTCCGGAGACGCCACCGCGCTTATGCCTCGCCTTCGACAGTCCAGCGCCAGAAGCCCATCTCTTCCTCGTTGAGGAAACGGTTCAGCACCATCTTGTGGACCTCATCGGCACCATCGACCAATCTTGCCTGGCGAGCATAGCGGTAGATCCATTCGAGCACCGTGTCCTTGGAATAGCCCCGCGCGCCATTGATCTGGATCGCGACATCTGCCGCATCATGCAGCACATTGGCGACCTGGACCTTGGCCATCGACACGTCCTTGCGGGCAAAGCCGCCGCGGTCCAGTTCCCACGCAGCCTTCATCACCAGCAGGCGGCCGATCTCGATGCGCATGGCGAGGTCGCCGAGCTTCAGCTGGACGCTTTCGCGGTCGGCGAGGCGCTGGCCAAAACCATGGCGATCGGCAGCGTAGGCGCGCGCGATCTCGACGCAGCGCTTGGACAATCCGAGCCAGCGCATGCAGTGGGTTAGCCGCGCCGGGCCGAGCCGCACCTGCGTCACCTTCATGCCCCTACCCTCGCCGGCCAGCATGTCTTCGACAGGAATTTCGAGCCCATCGAATTCCAGCTCGCAATGCCCGCCATGCTCCTCCGGGCCCATGATCTCGATACGGCGCATGATGCGCCAGCCCGGCTGGTCCTTGTGGAACATCAGGGCCGACAGACCATGGCGCGGGTCGTCCGAGGTTCGCGCGATCAGAATGAAATGGCTGGCCTCCTCCGCGCCGGTGATGAACCATTTGCGGCCGGTCACGACATATTTGTCGCCGCGCCGCTCAGCACGCGTCATGATCATCGAAGGGTCTGAACCGCCGCCGGGGTGCGGTTCGGTCATGGCAAATGCCGAGCGTACCTTGCCCTCGACAATCGGCTTCAGCCATTTTTGCTGCTGCGCTGGCGTGCCGAGCGCCTCCAGAACCATCATGTTGCCATCGTCGGGCGCTGCCGAATTGAACACCACGGGTCCGAAAATCGACCGGTTCATCTCCTCATAACAGACCGCTATGTCCATCTTGCCGAGACCGGCGCCGCCGGTTTCGGGCTTGAGCTGCAGGCACCACAGGCCCGCCACCCGCGCCTTGGCGCGAAGCGTCTCCAGCAGCGGCAAGGCGATATTTCCATGCGCGTCATAGGACATCTTGTCGGCTTCGAGCGGCAGGATCTCACGCTCGACGAAGTCGGCAATGCGGACGCGGTAATCTTCGGTGCGGGCGGGAATGTCGAAATTCATGGACAAACTCTCAGCGAAGCGAGGTGGCCGCCATCGTCTAGAAATCGAGCGAGCGCTCGTTTTCCTTATTCGCGTCTATCCCCTTTTGCAGCCGCCGTCATCCGGCGAAGCGTGATTCCGCAACGCCCTTGATGCCAAGGCCGGTTATCGCGAACAGGCTGCCGCGCAGGACGCCATCGCCGGGCGCCAGTCGTAGGCCCAGATCTCGCGAGCCGCCTCAGAACGCGACCTTGTCGCCGCCCTTCAGTGACAGGATCTCGCGCGCCTCGTCGGGCGTCGCCACCTCCATGCCAAGCCCCTCGATGATCTTGCGGGCAAGCACCACCTGCTCGGCGTTCGATTTGGCAAGCTTACCCTTACCGGCCCAAAGACTGTCCTCCAGCCCGACGCGGATGTTTCCGCCAAGCGCTGCCGATTGCGCCGCGATGCGCAATTGGCTGGCGCCGGCACCGAGCACCGACCAGCGGAACTCGTCACCGAACAGCCGGTCGGCGGTGCGCTTCATATGGGCGACGTCTTCGGGGTGCGTGCCTATGCCGCCAAGCAGACCGAACACCGACTGCACAAAGAACGGCGGCTTCACCAGCCCGCGATCGGCGAAGTGCGAGAGATTGTAGAGATGGGCAATGTCGTAGCACTCGAACTCGAAGCGCGTGCCGTTGTCGTAGCAGGTCGCAAGAATGTATTCGATGTCTTTGAACGAGTTGCGGAAGACAAGGTCGCGCGTCGCTTCCAGATGCGGCTTTTCCCAGTCGAACTTGAAGGTCTCGTATTTGTCGACGAGGTGATAGAGCCCGAAATTGATTGAGCCCATGTTGAGCGAGGCGACCTCGGGCTTGAACTCGGCGGCCGGGCGCACGCGTTCCTCGACCTTCATGTAGGGGCTGCCGCCAGTGGTGATGTTGATGGCGGCATTGGTGGCCTGCTTGATGCGCGGCAGGAAGCGCGCGAACGCCTCCGGCGTCTGGTCGGGCTTGCCGGTCTCGGGGTCGCGGGCATGCAGGTGCAGGATCGCCGCACCTGCCTCCGCGGCCGCGATCGCCTCGGACGCGATCTGGTCCGGCGTAATCGGCAGATAGGGCGACATGGTCGGTGTGTGGATCGCGCCGGTCACCGCACAGGTGATGATAACCTTGCCTCTGGTCAGCTGGGCGCCGGGCTTGCGGCTTGTTTCCGTCATCTTCCAAACTCCTGATCCGATTTTTTCTTGTGCGCCGCCAGCGCCATCAGCCGGCGGTCGCGCCACACCTGCCGTTCGCCGAGTTCTTCCCGCGGCAGCCGCTTGCGGCGGTCGGCTTCTACCGTCTCGATGACTTCGCCGGCCCAGTCGACGCGGCGCAGCATTTGCGGAAAAATGTTGGAATAGATCGTCTCATAGCGCTCGACATAGTCGCGTACGCCGCCCGGCGCATTGAGGTCGATCGTTTCGAACGGACCCATGAACGACCAGCGCAGCGCCAGCCCGTCGCGAATGCCGATATCGACATCCTCGACGCTGGCATAACCGTCGGCGACAAGGCGAAAAGCCTCCTCCAGCAGCGCGCCCTGCAGGCGGTTCATGATGAAGCCGTCGAGCTCGTGCTTCATCACCAGCGGCGCGTGGCCTGCGGCGACGAGAAGGGCGCGGGTCCTTTCGATTGTTTCGGAAGACGTCCATGGCGCCGGCACGACTTCCGCGGCCGGGATGAGATAGGGCGGATTGATCGGATGCACGACCAGGCAGCGGTGCCGCCCTGGCAGATGGTCGGTGAATTTCGACGGCAGCAACGCCGAGGTGGAACTGGCGATCACCGCTTGCGGAGCGGCAATTGCATCGATCCGAGAGAACACCTCGCGCTTGACGTCGAGGTTTTCGTGCGTGTTCTCCTGGATATGGACCGCATCGGCCAGCGCTTCTTCCAGCTCGGCAACGACGGCGATGCGACCGACCATGACGTCGATTGCCTGCCCCCCCAACAGATCGTTCGCAGCGAGGTCGCCTAGCACGCCGGCGATGTAATCGTGCGCGCCTTCGGTCGCGGCCGGCGACTGGTCCCACATCCGCACGTCATGACCGGCGCGGGCAAAACTGATCGCCCAGGCCCGCCCGATGAACCCGCTGCCGACAATTGCTACCTTCGTCATGATCGGTTCCTCACAGCGTTTCGACATTGCCGTCGACACCGAGCGACTGGCCGGAGATGTTGATCGCCGCATCGGACAACAGGAAGGCGACCATCGCGGCGACGTCATAGGGGCTGGTCATGCGGCGCAGCGAGATGTTCTGGAGATATCGCTCCGTCATCTCCTCATTCGACACACCGAGCTGCTTGGCTCGGTCGGCGATGACCTTGTCGATGCGTGGTCCCTCGATGATGCCAGGCAGGATGGCGTTGACCCTTATCCCGTGCGGCCCGAGTTCCTTGGCGAGGCTTTGCGTGAAACCGATGACGCCGAACTTGGCCGCCGAATAGGGGGTGCGGAAAGCGTAGCCGTGGCGACCGGCGACGGACGACATCGAGACGATCGAGCCGCCGCCCGCCGCCTTGATCAGCGGCACGGCACGCCTGGCGCAGAGGAACTGGCCGGTCAGGCAGATGTCGATGCAGCGCCGCCAGTCCGCCGGATCGATTTCATCGACGCCGCCGGTCGGCCCGGCGATGCCGGCATTGTTGATCAGCGCGTCGAGCCCGCCGAGCTTTTCCTTCACGGTCTCGAACAGCCGGTCGACGTCGTCTTCGCGCGAGACATCGGCCTGGACCGCGGCGACGAGGGCGATCTTGTCCGGAGCAGCAGCCAGCGCCTCGTCGGAAACGTCGCAGACGACGATGCGCGCGCCGAGCCCCGACAGCGTTTCGGCGATGGCCAAGCCGATGCCGCCGGCGCCCGCCGTCACCAGCACGCGCTGCCCCTTCAGCCCGGTCAGAAAATCGTCCGGGGATGACGGTGCCGCTTTACTTATCGCCGTCGCACTCATCGTCCGATCCTTTCTCATTGCAGCCGCCGTTCGCGCAGCGCCATGACAGCGCCCTGAACGACCAAACCATACAGTATTGCCATTGTGGCATAGGGCAGCTGAAATAGTGACGAAAGCATTGCTCGCTGGTGGCCTGGCGAGCAAAGGCAGCTGCTCGGGCACGCCAGACTTTCGAATTTCCGGTAAGCCGCCATGGATTTGCATTGATCTCCACGACCAAGCCATAGCGCGGGCTTGCTCGCTTAGCCCCTAAGGCCGTCCTGGGGGCTGCTCCTGCGGAAATTTGTTTTCGTCTATGATTGCCACCGCCTGCTCGATGCTGTCTCTCACCTCGAAACCGATCCAGTGTCCGTCCATCAGATGCGTTTGTCTGGCACAGGCGAGGAAATAGCTCCCGGCCTGCTGCGCAACAAAGTTGAGTTGCCTCCTCTCATTGATTTTAATTCCCTCTGGCGGATCGGTGTACACCCCCCAGATCGCATCCTCGGCCGTCAACTTCACTGGCATCTCTGACTGAGCGTAGACCCTGGTCAGCATCAGGCTGTGCCGGAAAGACGAGGAGCCATTGATGAACTCGATCTCTACCGACCATTCTGCTGGCACGACGATGGTGAGATTGCCGCCCCAGTAACCGTTGAAGTCGATAATGTCGGTCCGGATGTTGTCCCTGCGGTACCGCTCGACTTGGTTCCAATCGGCAACAATCTCTATGGCCACTGTCTTGGCTGCGGGATCGTTCTCGATCCAGCTCGGGACGAAAGGCTCCCCGGCCAGGGCAATTCCAGGCAACAATCCCAAGGCGACGGCGAGAAGGGCAAAGTGAGCAAAGCGCGCCATCGCAATCAGAGGCTCCTCCCGAGCGGGGCGGCCGAGCGCAAGCGACCGCCAATCGAGGTCGACTTGGCTTCTTCCCTAAGCAAGAGAATACGCTCGAAATAGCATCCCCACCAGCAAACCCAGAGTGCGCTACCGTCAGCAGCCAGAAACAACACCGTCGCTGCTATGCGCGTTGGAATTACCTGCAGTGCGTCAGTGCGAGGACGACGAGCGATTCCGAAATGTGAAGTTTCTGCTTCAGCTGTCGCGAAGAGTCTGTTGCGCAATTCGCCAGGCCTGCTCCACATGTCGCCGGGCCGCCGCTTCGGCTTCATCGCCGTTGCGCGACTTGATGGCGTTCATGATGTCGGTCATTTCGGCAATTGCGGCATCGCGGCGGTCCACCGAAGCGATGGTCATGGAACGCAGCTGGTTGATGCGGACGTTCAGACCCTGGACGATCTCCCAGGCGATGCGCTTGTCGGCGGCATCGAAAAGCACTTCATAAAATTTTGTCGTCGCTCGCATCACCTCGATCGGATTGGCTGAGGCCCACGCCGTGAGCAACACATCGAATGCGCGCTCAAGCGCAGCGATCTGGTCCTCAGTCGCCGTCAGCGCACAGGCGCGCGCCGCAATGCCCTCCATCAGGGCGCGCAGTTCATAAATCTCGTCGGTGCGGCTGAGATCTGGCCTAGCCACGGCGGGTCCGTGGCCTGGTATCATCTGGACAAGGCCCTCAGTCTCCAACTGCCGCAGAACTTCGCGCACCACCGAGCGACTGACGCCGAGCTGGTCGCAAAGCGGCCGCTCGACCAGCCGTTCGCCGGGCTGGAAATGAAACCCCATGATCGCGTCGCGCATGCGCTCCAGCGCCAGCGTTCTCAGCGTCTTGGTGGATCGTTCGATCCTGAGTGTGTCGTCGGCCAATTCATCTACTCCCAGCATCCGCAAAGAAACAGATTCGACGATTCGTTGACAAGGGATTTGGTCTTCAATAGTATGGTATACCATAAGATGACTGTGGCGGAAGGGAAGTTTTCCGGATGCCCATCCCGATCGACCGCTGAGGATTCGATGAAGCCGGCCATCCGAAAGATCGTCACATACGTTGAGAACACGCTGATTGAAGGCGGCAAGGTGGCCCCCCGGCCGCTGCGCCTGATCGGCGTGGCGGCAGTGCTCGACAATCCCTGGGCCGGGCGCGGTTTCACTGAGGACCTTTCTCCCGAGATCCGCGCCTATGCGCCGGTTTTGGGGGAGATGCTGACCCATGAAATCCTCACAGTCGCGGGGTCTGGCGAAGCGATCGAAGGCTACGGCAAGGCCGCAATCTGCGGCACATTGGGCGAGATCGAGCATGCCTCCGCGCTCATCCATACGCTGCATTTCGGCAACCACTATCGGCGTGCCGTCGGCGCCAAGACCTATCTTGCCTTCACCAATCTGCGTGGCGGGCCGAACACGCCGATCATGATCCCGCTCATGGACAAGAACGATGAAGGCCGACGTTCGCACTACCTGACGGTGCATTTCCAGATCGGCGACGCGCCGGCGCCGGACGAATTGGTGGTGGCGCTTGGCGCCTCGATCGGCGGACGGCCGCATCATCGAATCGGCGACCGCTACCAGGATCTCAAGGAGGTCGGCGACCTGCATGGCTGAGTTGACGGAGCTTGGCTGGCATCGCGGAACGGCGCCTGATGGCACCGGCTTCATCCGTGCCGGATCCGGCGCGCCGGTCCTCCTGATCCACGGCGTCGGCATGAATGCGGTGATCTGGAAGCCACAGATCGCGCTGATGAAAGACAGATGGGATGTGATCGCGATCGACATGCTGGGACACGGCCTGTCGCCGCTGCCGCCCGAGGATGCCAGGCTTGCCGATTATGCCGGACAAGCAATCCGGCTTCTAGATCACCTTGGTCTGGAAACCGTCTCGATCGTTGGCCACTCAATGGGGGCGCTGGTCGGGCAGGAAATCGCTCTCAACGCACCAGAACGGGTCCGCCGCATGGTGTCGCTCAACGCGGTCTTTCGCCGCCCGGCGGACCTTGCCCAGGCAGTGCGCGAGCGCGCCGCCGAATTGAACGGCGCGGAAAACCCGTCAGGGACGGACGCAACGATCGCGCGCTGGTTCGGCAACCCGGTCCCCGACAGCCTGGCCGAGGCCGCAAGGACAACGCGCGCGGCACTGCAAAGCGTCAACTCCGAAGGCTATGCGCGCACATATCGACTTTTCGCCCATGCCGATGCGGCGCATGGCGATCGTCTTCCCGATCTCGCAGTGCCGGCCCTGTTCATGACCGGCTCCGAGGACAGGAATTCGTCACCTGCGATGTCGGCGGCGATGGCCCGCCTCGCGCCGCGCGGTTGCTGCGTCGTTCTGGAGGGCGAAAGACACATGATGGCCGTAGCCTCGCCTGACATGGTCACACGGCGCATTGTCGATTTTCTCGAGAGCAACGACGGCGCAAGCACACCGGAGCGACCGGCGATGGACACAGCCTTCGACGCGGGCGAATTCAGGCGGGCGCTCGGTTCCTTCCTGACCGGCGTTACCATCGTCACCGCGATCGGGCCAGAAGGAGAGCCTCGAGGCTTCACCGCCAATTCGTTTACATCCGTTTCGCTCGATCCGCCGCTTGTGCTGGTCTGCATCGCCAAGAAAGCGCTGGGTCATCCTGTGTTTTCGACCTCGAAGTGCTTTGCCATCAACGTCCTCTCCGAGGAACAGAGAGCTGCGTCTGGCGTCTTCGCTTCGAAATCGCAAGACAAGTTCTCGGCTGTCGAATGGCGCTTCGGCCAGACCGGCAGCCCGCTGCTCGGTGGATCGGTGGCAACGTTTGACTGTGACATGGAGCAATTGGTCGACGCCGGCGATCATTCGATCCTCATCGGCCGCGTTCGCGAATTTTCCCACAATTCATCGCAGCCGCTCGGCTACTGCCGTGGCGCCTATGTCTCACCCGGTCTCAGCCAGGAAGCGCTGGCGGCGGCGCCACCCGACATGGAGGTTGGCGCGATCCTCGAAGATGACGGCCGCGTGCTGTTCTTCGAAACCGCCGACGGCTTTTTCGAATTGCCGGCGGGCCGAGGACTTGGAACCCCCAGCGACACGCGAAGCCTCAGGGGACGCCTCGCTGCGAAAGCCATCGATGCTCATCTCGGTTTCCTGTTTGCGGTCTGGGACGACGCAGCAAATCCATCGAGAACGCACGTCTACTACCGCGGCACGGTTGACGCGCCCCACTCCAGCGACGGCAAGGTCCGGCTCGTCGACATCGACAGGATTGCCGGACTGAACATCGCCGACGCTGCTGTGCGCTCGATGCTCGCCCGCTACGTTCGCGAATGTCGGGAGGACGCGTTTGGAGTCTACGTCGGCAACGAGGTCGAAGGTGAAGTCCGGCCGCTCGCCAAGCCGGTGTCCATGAACACTTCTAATCCGGGTCAACAGATATGAAGTTCTCGCTCTTCGTCCATATGGAACGCTCGGACCCGGCAAAGCCGCATGCCGAACTCATCGACGAGCTTGAAGAACTGGTCCTGATGGCCGAGGCGGCAGGCTTCGAGACGGCCTGGATCGGCGAACATCACGGCATGGAGTTCACCATCTCGCCAAACCCGTTTATCAACATCGCCTATCTCGGCGCCAGGACGAAGCGCATCCGGCTCGGCACAGGAACGGTCATCGCGCCGTTCTGGCATCCGATCAAGCTCGCCGGCGAAGCAGCCATGACCGACGTCATCACAGGCGGCCGGCTCGACATCGGCATCGCGCGCGGCGCCTACAGCTACGAATACCAACGCCTGTTCCCTGGGCTCGACGCCTGGGGCGCCGGCCAGCGCATGCGCGAGATCATCCCCGCCATCAAGGGCCTCTGGGAAGGCGACTTCGAGATGTCCGGGGAATTCTGGTCGTTTCCTTCCACCAGCTCGTCGCCCAAGCCGGTGCAAAAACCGCACCCGCCGATCTGGGTGGCGGCGCGCGATCCGAACTCGCACGAGTTCGCCGTGTCCAACGGCTGCAACGTCCAGGTGACGCCGCTCGCCTCCGGCGACGGCGAAGTCACCAGCCTGATGGAGCGCTTCAACGCGGCGTGCGCGGCTCATCCGGACATGGCCCGCCCCGACACTATGCTGCTGATGCACACATTCGTTGCCGAGAACGCGGCCGATGCCGAGCAGCTGACGAAGGACCTGTCGCTGTTCTACTGCCAGTTCGGCGCGTGGTTCCAGAACAAGAAGCCTGTTCGCCAAGGCATATTGGAAGCGCTCACCGACGACGAGATTGCGGCCATGCCGCAATACGCGTCGGATAAAATCCGACAGAACCTAGTTATCGGCGAAGCCGAAGAGGTGATCACCCGGCTGAAAGCATACGAGGCGCTCGGCTACGACCAATATTCGATCTGGATCGACAGCGGCCTGCCACACGAGCGCAAGAAAAAGTCGCTGCAGCTGTTTGTCGACAAGGTGATGCCAGCCTTTGGGCATGGGAGGCCGCAATGACCCTTGTGGCCTTCAGGAACTTCATAGATGGGGCGTTCGATACACCGACAGCCACCTTCGAAAGCATCGATCCATCAACCGGAGCGCCCTGGGCGACGATGCCCGCCGCAATCGAAGCCGATGTCGACCGCGCCGTCGAGGCGGCGCACCGGACGCTGCACTCCGCCGCCTGGTCTTCGCTGACGGCGACGGCGCGCGGCAAGCTGCTGGTGCGCCTCGGCGACCTGGTCGTCGCCCATGCCGGCCGCCTGGCCGAACTGGAAACGCGCGACACCGGCAAGATCATCCGCGAGACCCGCGCCCAGATCGCCTATGTCGGCGACTATTACCGCTACTATGGCGGGCTTGCCGACAAGCATGAAGGCTCGCATCTGCCCATCGACAAGGCCGATATGGACGTCACCATCAGGCGCGAGCCGATCGGCGTCGTCGCTGCCGTCGTGCCGTGGAATTCGCAGCTCTTCCTTTCGGCCGTCAAGCTCGGTCCGGCACTGGCGGCCGGCTGCACGGTCGTCTTGAAAGCCTCGGAAGACGGCCCAGCGCCGCTGCTGGCCTTCGCCGAACTCGTTCACGAGGCCGGATTTCCCGCCGGAAGCGTCAACATACTGACCGGGTTCGGGCACGATTGCGGCCGGCGCCTGACAAGTCATCCGCTGGTTTCACGCGTCGCCTTCACCGGCGGACCTTCGACCGCTCGCGCTATCGTCCGCAACACGGCGGAAAATCTCGCCTATACGACGCTGGAGCTGGGCGGGAAAAGTCCCGTTGTCGTTTTCGCCGACGCAGACCTGGACAGCGCGGCAAACGCGGTCGTGGCCGGGATTTTTGCGGCGTCTGGACAAAGCTGCGTCGCCGGCTCGCGGCTGCTTGTCGAGCGTTCGATAAAAACCGAGTTCCTGGACAGGCTGAAGCACAAGGCCGAGGCCATCAAAATTGGTGATCCGCAGGATTCGGCCACCGAAATGGGACCGCTGGCAACGCCACGTCAGCGGGAATGGATCGAAAAGATCGTTGCCGAGAGCCTCGCCACGGGCGGGACGCTGGTCACCGGCGGAAAAAGGCCCGACGATCACCCGCACGGCTTCTACTACGCACCGACCATCATCGACGCCGACGATACAGGACTGCCCTGTGTACAGGAGGAGTTGTTCGGTCCGGTGCTCAGCGTTCTCACCTTCGACACGGAAGCTGAAGCCCTGGCGCTTGCCAACGATACGCCGTTCGGCCTCGCCTCAGGCGTGTTCACCACCAACCTCGCCAAGGCGCACCGCATGGCGCGCGACATCCATGCCGGCGTCGTCTGGGTCAACACCTACCGCGCGGTTTCGCCGCTCGTGCCGTTCGGCGGCTATGGGCAGTCGGGGCTCGGCCGTGAGGGCGGACTTGACGCAATCCGCGATTACACGCGCTCGAAATCCGTCTGGATACGCATATCCGACGAGCCGATCCCGGATCCGTTCGTCATGCGGTGAGGGCAGCGCCGCGATCGCGCAATTTCATAACAACAAGAAACCAGGCAACCAACAGAGGAGAATGACATGAAACTGATTTTGACCGGCATCCTTGCCGGACTCTTGGCAGCCACTGCCGCGCACGCCGATCAAATGGTGTTCACCAGCTGGGGTGGAACCACCCAGGAGGCGCAGACCAAATCCTGGGCTGCTCCGTTCGAAGCGAGTTCCGGCATCAAGGTCCTGCAGGACGGCCCGACGGACTACGGCAAGCTAAAGGCCATGGTGGAAGGCGGCAGCGTCGCCTGGGATGTCGTCGATGTGGAAATGGATTTCGCCATCAAGGCGGCCAAGGATGGCCTGCTGGAGCCGATCGATTTCAACGTCGTGCCGAAGGCCGATCTCGATCCTCGCTTCACCACCGATCATGCGGTCGGCAGCTTCTACTATTCCTTCGTTCTTGCCTGGAACAAAGGAGCGGTGTCGGGCGAGCCAACCGGCTGGGCCGACATGTTCGACCTGACGAAATTTCCCGGCAAGCGCACGTTTTACAAATGGTCGGCACCGGGCGTGATCGAGATTGCGCTGCTGGCCGACGGCGTGCCTGCAGACAAACTCTATCCGCTCGACCTCGACCGGGCGTTCAAGAAACTCGACACGATCAAATCGGAAATCGTCTGGTGGGACAGTGGCGCGCAGTCGCAACAGCTGATCGCCTCCGGTGAAGCGGCCTTCGGGCAGCTCTGGAACGGACGTGTCTTCGCCCTCAAGCAGGACGGCGCCGATGTCGGCGCATCCTGGAATCAGAACATGACTGCCGCCGACGTGCTCGTCATTCCCAAGGGGTCGAAGAACAAGGCGAGCGCGATGAAATTCCTGGCCGCTGCAACAAGCCCGAAAAGCCAGGCAATGTTTGCTGAAGCAAGCGGCTATGCCCCCATCAACACGGCAGCCAAAGCCGAAATGCCGGCCGATGTCGTCAAGTCGTTGCCGGACGCCTATGTCGACGGGCAGATCAACCTCGACATGAACTACTGGGCTGAAAACCGCGATAAGATCGCGGAGCGTTGGTACGCCTGGCAGGCCAAATAGCCTGGCATCACCCATGAACCGGCGGGGCGCCGCTAGGCGTCCCGCCTGAGCTGCCGGGATCATCGCCATGTCGGGCAATTTGCTTCATCGACTGCCAATCCTCCGAAGGCCAGACGGCGTCGGCGGCGCCTTGCCAGCGCTGACCCTCATCACCCTGTTCTTCGTGGTGCCGGTCGTCGCGTTGCTGTTGCGCAGCGTAACCGAACCCGTACCGGGCCTGCAGAACTACGCAATCCTGTTTGGCGACGGCACCTATGCGCGGGTCTTCTTCAACACCTTTCTGGTCGCCACCGTCGTCACCGCCGTCACCGTGATCGTGGCGTTTCCGGTCGCCTGGATGCTGGCGATCATGCCGCCTGCCCTCGGCTCGATTGTCTTCGGCATCATCATCCTGTCGATGTGGACCAATCTGCTCACCCGCACCTATGCCTGGATGGTGCTGCTTCAACGCACCGGGGTCATCAACCGGACGCTGATGGATATTGGCCTGATCAGCGAGCCGCTGCCGCTGATCAACAACCTGACCGGCGTCACCATCGGCATGGTCTACATCATGCTGCCGTTCATGATACTTCCACTGGTCGGAACCCTGCGCGCCATTGATCCGATGACGCTGCGCGCCGCCGCTCTGTGCGGTGCGAGCCCCTTCGACGCCTTCCGCCGCATTCTGCTGCCATTGTCGCTTCCGGGAATCGCGGCAGGCGGCCTGATGGTTTTCGTCATGTCGCTCGGCTATTTCGTGACACCGACGCTGCTCGGCGGCACCTCTAACATGATGCTCGCCGCAATGATTGCCCAGATGATCCAGTCCTTGCTCAACTGGGGGCTCGGAAGCGCGGCGGCTTTCATCCTGCTTGTGGTCACCATGGCACTCTACGCGCTGCAACTGCGCCTCGTCGGCGCCAAGCGCATGACAGGAGGCATCTGAGATGCTGCTCGACTACGACCGGCTCGGCTGGCTGCGTGCAGCACTTCTGGGTTTCACCGGCCTGGTTGCCGCGTTTCTGCTACTGCCGGTGGTCTTCATCGTGCTGCTGTCGTTCGGATCGTCGCGGTGGCTGGCTTTTCCGCCGCCCGGATGGACGCTGAAATGGTATGAGGAGCTCTTCGCCGATCCGGCCTGGCTCGAAGCGGCGCTGACCAGCGCGCGCATTGCCACCATGGCCGCGATCCTTGCCGTCGTCATCGGGCTCCTGGCTTCTTTCGCCCTGGTCCGGGGACAGTTTCGCGGGCGCAACACGCTTCGCGGCCTGCTGCTGACGCCAATGGTGCTGCCGGTCGTCGTCTTCGCCATCGCCATTTATGCATTCTTCCTGCGGATCGGGCTCGGCGGCACCACGGCAGGCTTTGTCATCGCACACACAGTCCTGGCACTCCCCTTCGCCATCATTCCCATCACCGCGGCACTCGAAGGATTTGACAAATCCATCGAGGATGCGGCGGTCGTCTGCGGCGCAAGCCCATTCGAGGCAAAACTCCGGGTCACCTTGCCGGCGATCAAGATCGGGATTTTTTCGGCGGCGATCTTTGCCTTCCTCGCCTCGTGGGACGAGGTGGTGGTCGCGATCTTCATGGCAAGCCCCACCTTGCAGACCTTGCCGGTCAAGATCTGGGGCAGCCTGCGCCAGGATCTCAGCCCGGTCATCGCCGCCGCCTCCAGCCTCCTGGTACTTCTGACCTTGAGCCTGATGATCGTAACCGCACTCATTCGGCGGAAACTGTCAAAATGACCGAACCGTTTCTCTCCATTCGCTACCTGCGCAAGACATTCGGCAGCTTCGTCGCCGTGCACGATGTCACGATCGATATACCCAAGGGCGAGTTCCTGACCTTCCTCGGCCCTTCCGGCTCCGGCAAATCGACGACGCTCTACGCGGTCGCCGGCTTTCAGCAGCCGACATCCGGCGACGTTCTTCTCGAAGGCAGGTCGCTGCTGTCGGTGCCGTCGCACAAGCGCAATATCGGCATGGTGTTCCAGCGCTACACGCTGTTCCAGCAT
This sequence comes from Mesorhizobium sp. M1312, assembly GCF_040318115.1. Lineage (NCBI taxonomy): Bacteria > Pseudomonadati > Pseudomonadota > Alphaproteobacteria > Hyphomicrobiales > Phyllobacteriaceae > Mesorhizobium > Mesorhizobium sp. M1312. The sequence goes on from NZ_JAMYLQ010000022.1 coordinate 96,590, forward strand.
CTCACCGTCGCCGAGAACGTTGCCTTTCCGTTGCGCGTGCGCCGCCGGCCGGACGCCGAGGTGAACCGAAAAGTCGCCGAGATGCTGTCGCTGGTCCGGCTCGAGAGTTTCGGCGGCCGATATCCTGGCGCGCTTTCCGGCGGACAGCAGCAGCGCGTGGCGCTTGCCCGGGCGCTGGCCTACGATCCGCCGATCCTTCTGATGGACGAGCCGCTCTCGGCGCTCGACAAGAAGCTGCGCGAGGAAATCCAGGCCGAGATACGGCGCATCCATCGCGAAACCGGCGTAACGATCCTGTACGTCACCCACGATCAGGACGAGGCGCTGCATCCTTCGGATCGCATCGCCCTGTTTCGGGACGGGCGCATCGAGCAGATCGGCACCGGTGAGGACCTCTATCTGAGACCTGCGAGCGAATTCGTGGCCAGCTTCATCGGAAATTCCAATTTCCTGCCGGCCGAGCATCTTGAAACCGTCAACGGCTCCGCCACGATCCGCCTGGCCGATGGCTCGGTCGTGTCGGGCGTCAGGATCGATCAGGACTTCAGCCATGGCCAGAAGACCAGGCTGATGGTGCGGCCGGAAGCGTTTCGGCTGCGGCCCGGCCCGGCCACTGCCGGGCTTGCGGTCGAATTCATCGACACCGCTTTCTTCGGCGAGCGGCGACGTGTCATCGCGCGCACGGCCGCCGGCCAGGAGATCGACGTCAGGCCGACATCCGACATGGCGCAAGCACATGAAGGCATCACCTCGAGCAGACAGATTTTTTTCGATCCCGCCGCCGCATTTCTGTTTCCCGCCTGACGGGCGCGCTGGCGGTCTGGAACGGCATCTCAGGCAGCCGGCGGCTCGATGGTCACGCCGTATTTGGCGGCGATGGCCACGACCTTTCCCATTTCCGGCATGCCGGCGGCGGTCGCCGCGTCCAATTCTGCAAACATCTGATCAAGGCCGCAGCTCGGCGCGCAAAGCACGAGCACGCGGGCCGGCTTGTCGCTGACATTGCGGATGGCATGGCGCCGGCCGCGTGCGCCGAAGAAGAAGCCGCCGGGCGCAACGCGATGGGGCACGGATTCCCCCTCGAATTCGATGACGAGTTCGCCGCTCAGCAAATAGAAGGCTTCATCCTCACGGGCATGGGTGTGCGGTGGCGTTCCCGCGCCCGGCGGAACCACAGACTCCCAGAGCGAGAAGGACCCGGCGGTCTCGGCGCCGGTGGCTTTGTAGATATGGGTGATGCCCAGAACGTTGACGTCGAGCCGGCCGCCGGTTCGCGAACGAACGATTCGGCCGCTGTAATGTTGGCATCCATCGTCGATCTCCCTCGTGGTTCGGGTCGCTCGCCAGATATAGGCCGTTCTCGCCCTTTGATTAGCCGGAATTGTATGGACATGCCGTCCGGATTTCAGGACAATCGATGATGGACCCGCTCGATGGCATCGCGGCGTTCGCTCGCGTCGTGGACAGCGGCAGCTTCTCGGCTGCGGCAGATCGGCTCGGACTCTCCAAATCCGCCGTCAGCGCCCATGTGCAGCCGCTCGAACAGCGCCTGGGGATTCGCCTCCTCAACCGGACCACGCGTCGACTCTCGATGACCGAAGCGGGCGCAGCCTACTACCGCCGCTGCGTGCGGATTCTCGCCGAAGCTGAAGCGGCGGAACAAGAAGCGAGCGCGTTGCAGCGCGAGCCGCGCGGCACGATTCGCGTATCAGCGCCCGACAGCTTCGGCTGGATGCATGTGGCGCCGGCCATCCCGGAGTTCCTGAGGCGCTATCCGGAACTTTCCGTCGATATTGCTTTGATCGCGGCGCATGTGAGTCTGGTCGATGAGGGGCTCGATCTGGCGATCCGGATCGGCGTGCTCCAGGATTCGCCGCTTGTCGTGCGCAAGCTCGCGCCATCCCGGCTCGTCGCCTGTGCTGCAACTGCTTATCTGGACAAGCATGGAATGCCGCACGAGCCGGGCGACCTTGCCAAGCACAACTGCCTCTGCACCAGCGTCCTGCCTTGGGGCGATGAATGGCGCCTTGCCGGCAAAATTGGCGAGGTGCGGGTGGCCGTGGGCGGCAGCTTTCGCAGCAATAATGCGGAGATGCTGCGCGTCGCCGCGCTCACGGCATCGGCATTGCCCTATTGCCCACCTGGGCGGTAGCGGAGCCGCTGCGTACTGGCGCGCTGCGACGCGTGCTGGATGGCTGGGAGCCTCCAGCCAGCACGATTTATGCCGTTTATCCCAGCAACAGGCTCATGTCGATGAATGTCCGTGCCTTCGTCGACCACCTTGCGCGATGCATAGGGCGCACGCCGTATTGGGACGAAGGCCTTTGAGAGGAGCGCCCGTTTTGGATCGTTTTTGAGCTACGGCAATCCATTGATCCAGCCTGGCAACTTTCTCTCTGAATGCGCTCAAGAACCGTCTCCCATCGGTCAGAAAACGTGCGATCTTGACTTCAACAGGGGATTTGGGCGGCTTGAAATTTCCTCGGTTTCGCCCAGGTAGTGAGGCTACGTCGGCTGCAAGGCGAGTTTCTTGCTCAAAAGCGTCGCTTATGGGGCCGTCAAACCGGCAGCCGCGCAGCCTTCAGTAGCGACGACCGCCCGGTTGCGCCGGTTCTTACTTCTGGAGCATCTGATGCCGACCCGCCCCTATGCCATCCTTGAAGCGCCATCTTCGCTGGGTCTGGCGACCGACGGCGTTGAGGCCTTGCCCGGTCGGCTGCTGGAACTGGGCCTCGCCGAACGCATCCATGCGCGCCGTGCCGGGCGGCTGGCCGTCCCGCCGAAAGACCCGAAGCCCGACCCTGCCACCCTGACGCTGAATGCCAAGGCGATCGCGGCGTGGTCGCCCAAGCTCGCCGACGCCGTGGAGGAGGTGCTGGATGCGGGCGAATTCGCGGTGGTGCTGGGCGGCGACTGTACCATCCTGCTGGGTCCGATGCTCGCGCTGCGCCGGCGCGGTCGCTACGGCCTGTTCTTTATCGACGGCCACGCCGACTTCTTCCAGCCCGAGGCCGAGCCAAACAGCGAAGGCGCATCCATGGACCTGGCCTTCGTCACCGGCTACGGGCCGGCGCTGCTGACCGACCTGGAGGGTCGCCGTCCGTTGGTGCGCTCCGAGGACGCTGTCGCCTTCGCATTTCGCGATCACGAGGACCAGGCCGAGTTCGGCAGCCAGCCTTTGCCGGCGGAGCTCATGGCCTACGATCTCCACGCCATCCGCCGCCTGGGCGTCGAAGCCGCCGCCCGGGCGGCCGTTGGCCACCTGACGCAGGCGGAACTCGACGGCTTCTTCATCCATCTAGACGCCGATTGTCTCGACGATGCGATCATGCCGGCGGTCGATTTCCGCGTACCCGGCGGGCTGTCTTGGGACGAACTTTCGGCGGCGCTCCGGATCATCCTGGCGAGCGGAAAGGCGGTTGGGCTCGAGGTCACCATCTACAATCCGCGCCTCGACGAGGACGGCAGCGTCGGCCGTCGCCTTGCTGATGTCCTGGCGGTGGCTCTCGGCACGGCCGCGCCCGCTTAAGCGGACGGGACGCCCGCCTGCTATCTGGACCGGCCTTTTTCCCTGTTGATGAAATCAAGGATCAGGTGAGCTGCCGCTTCCGCGCGGGTTTCGAGCAGGAGATGACCGGCGTCGAGGATATGGGCGTCGATACGGGGAAGCGCCTCGATCCAGCTCATGGTTTCGGCGAGTTCGAAGAAGGGGTCATGGCGACCCCACACCATCAGTGCAGGCGGCTGGTAGGTTTGCAGATAGCCCTGGATCTCTGCGAAGCGGCGCACATAGTTTCCATAGTCCGCCACGAGGGCACGTTGTGCCTCGAGCCGTCCCGGCAGGCTCATCACGCGCCAGTCCTCATCCCAGTTTTCGGCACCGATGGACTTTGCGATATCGTCGGGCAGGCCCCCGACATACTGATACCGCATCCCTTCCCAGGTCAGATGAGCGGTGGCGGCGGCCTCATTCTCCGCGGTGGGGTTCGACCAATAGGCGATGGTGTCTGCCCATTGGCGGCCGAACCCACTGGTATGAGCGTTGGCATTCTGGATGATCAGACCCGTCACCAGCGCGGGCGCATGCATCGCGACATGAAAGCCGACTGGCGCGCCGAAATCGTGAAGGTAGATGAAGCGAGGACCGACGGAGAAGTGGTCGAGGACTTCGAGGATTGCCTTCCCCATTGCTTCGAAGGAGGTCGAGGCGAGGACATCGGACTCCCCGAACCCCGGAAGATCGGGAGCGATGACGAACAGGTCGTCGAGGAGCATCGGGGCCAGACGCCGGAACGTGCGCGCTGAGCTGGGAAAGCCGTGCAGCAGCAATAGGGCGGGACTGGAGGGATCCCCTCCGACATCCACCGCGAGACGGCTTCCGTCCATGACACGAAGATAGTGCCGGATCAATGCAGGCCTCCTTCTCTCACCGAGCCATTGCTCGTTCGCTCGCCTTTCTCCCGGATTTATTCTAAATCCATGGGTTACGTCGCGCCATAGCGTGCTTGTGGATACGCACTCCCATTCGATTGCTTTGAGGGACAATTTATCTTCCTCAAGCACAGGCACCGTCGCACTCTTCGGGAATCCCAGCCTTCCATCTGTCACCCGAACGAGAATCCCGCGCCTTACCCGCCGCCGGGATGATGGCAAGCAACCAAGCGACCGTCTCCTGTGCTCTGCAGAAGCGGACGCTCGTTGCGGCACGTGGAAGTAGCAGCCGGGCAACGGGTGTGAAACCGGCACCCGGAGGGTGGGTTCATCGGGCTCGGCAAGTCACCCTTCAGGACGAGCCGCTCGCGTCGCGCGCGATCGACGCTGGGTATCGGCACCGCGGAACGGAGTGCCGCAGTGTAATGGTGCCTGGGCGCCGCAAAGACCAGATCAGTCGGCCCGCTCTCCACGATCGATCCCAGGTACATGACGGCCACTCGCGTCGAAATCTGACGCACCACGGACAGATCATGGGCGATGAATACATAGGTCAGGTTGAACTCCTCGCGCAGATCGGCCAGCAGATTGACGATCTGGGCCTGGATCGAAACGTCGAGTGCCGAGACCGGCTCGTCGGCCACGATCAACCGTGGTCGGAGTGCCAGCGCGCGGGCAATGCCGATACGCTGGCGCTGGCCGCCCGAGAATTCGTGGGGATAGCGCGCCGCGTGCTCGGGGGATAATTCGACCCGGCGCAGAAGCTCGGCCACACGATCCGCCATTTCGGATGCCGAGAGGCGCTCATGGATGCGGAACGGATCGGCCAGCAGATCCCCGACCCGCCGACGCGGATTGAGCGAGGCGCTCGGATCCTGAAAGACCATCTGCATCTGTCGCCGCAACGGACGGAGCTGGCGCTGGGACACGTCGGTTATGTCGCGGCCCTCGAACTCCAGCGAACCGGAGGTGATACCGGTCAGACGCACCAGGCATCGGCCAAGAGTGGATTTACCGCAACCGGACTCTCCGACGATGCCAAGAGTTTCCCCCGGCCAGATGTCGAGCGATACCGTGTCGACCGCCTGGACCGTCCGGCGCTGCGCCGGGAAAATCGAGCGGCCGACGTGATAGCGTTTCGAAAGGTCGCTGGTCCGGAGCAGCGGGCGCTCCCGCAGCACGCCGCTCATACTGGCGTCTCGATGCTGGCAACCTCGCGGGTATGGAACCGTTTGCGGCTGGTTTCCGGCAACGCGCAAGCAGCACGATGGCCGTTCCCGCCGACAAGCGGGGGCTGGACCAGGCAGGCATCGTGGCGAAAGGAACAGCGCGGACCGAAGGCGCAGCCTTTCGGCAGGTTGGAGAGGGACGGCGGAGCTCCCGGAATCGCGGCGAGCCGTGCCGGACGCTCGCCATCCATCGGCGGGATCGAGCCGAACAGTCCCCATGTGTAGGGATGCAGCGGCGTCCGGAACACGCTGCCTTTGCTACCCTCCTCGACGAAGCGTCCGCCATACATGACCATGACCCGATCCGCGACCTGGGCGACGACGCCGAGATCGTGCGTGACCAGGATTACCGCAGAGCCGAACTGGTCACGCAGCCGTCCGATCAGCTCGAGGATCTGCGCCTGCACGGTCACGTCGAGGGCCGTGGTCGGTTCATCCGCGACGAGCAGCGCCGGGTTGCACGAGAGCGCCATCGCAATCACCGCACGCTGGCGCATGCCGCCGGAGAGCTGATGCGGATAGCCGTCGACGACCCGATCCGGATTCGCAATGCCGACCGCATCCAGCAACTGCACCGCCCTCGCCCGCGCCGCCCGTGCCGACACTTTCTCATGCGCGCGCACCTGCTCGCCGATCTGGTTGCCGATCGTGTGCACCGGGGTAAGCGCCGACATCGGATCCTGAAAAATCATGGCGATCTGGCGACCGCGAATGGCATCGAGCGCACGCCGGTTGAGCCCGATCAGTTCCTGTCCCATGAAACGGATTGAACCGGAGAGAACGGCATTGGGGCTGTCGATCAGCCCCATGATGGCGAGCAAGGTCTGGCTTTTGCCCGAACCGGACTCGCCGACGACCCCGATGATCTCCCGCTGCTCGACGGCAAACGAGACCCCTGCCACTGCCCGCACCAGGCCCGCGTCGCTGCGAAAGGATACTGTGAGACCCTCGACGACGAGAAGGGGAGCGTCAACGGACATCGCGGGCCCTCGGGTCGATGAAGACAAAGACGGTATCGACGACGAAGTTTGCCATCACTACGAAAAAGGAGGCGTAGATCACCGTGGCAAGGATCATCGGCAGATCGAGGGTCTGCAGTGCGTCATAAGTCAATTTCCCGACGCCCTGCAGCCCGAAGACCACCTCAGTCAACAGCGCACCGCCACCGACCAGCGCACCGAAATCGAGGCCGAACATGGTGACGAATGCCACTAGTGAGGTTCTGAGGCCGTGATGCAGCAGCACCCGCCGCTCGCCGATCCCCTTGGCCCGCGCGGTGCGGATGAAGTCCTCCTGCATCATCTCGATCAGGCTTGCCCTCAGCACCCGTCCGTAGAGACCGACATAAAGGGTTGCCAGCGTAAACCACGGAATGACGAGCGCCCTGAACCAGCCCCAGGGATCCTTTGTCAGGGGGATGTAGCCGAGCGGAGGAACCCAGGAAAACAGCCAGGTGTCATGCCAGCGGCTCTGTGTTAGCAGATTGGCGACCTCGCCGAGCCAGAAGACCGGAATGGACACGCCAATCAGGCTCAGGATCATCAGCGCCCGGTCGATGAATGTGCCGCGCGTCGCACCGGCGATCACCCCGACGATCAGTCCGCCGAGCACCCACAGCACCGCGGCGCCGCCGACCAACGACAGCGTAACGGGAATGGCGCCCATCACCGCGGGAATTACGCGCTGCCCGCGATTGACGAAGGAGGTGAGATCGCGGCTGACGAAAAGCCGGTTCATCATCAGCCCGTATTGCACCGGCAATGGCCGGTCGAGACCGAAATCGTGGCGGACCTGGATCAATGTCTCCTGGGAAGCATTGCGGCCGGCGATGCGGGCTGAGGGATCGGCACCGGGCGTGGCAAAGAAGATCAGGAAAGCGACGACGCTGATGCCGAACATCACCAGCACCATCTGGCCGAGCCGGAAACTCAGAGCGGCAAGCACTAAATACCCCTCGGCGAGGACTTCGGATCGAGCGCGTCTCGCACGCCGTCGCCCAGAATGTTGAGAGCAAGCACCGTAATGACAATGGCAAGCCCGGGCGCCAGCGCCACGATCGGCCTGGAATAGAGCAGGCCCTGACCGTCCTGGATGATCGTGCCCCAGCTGGCATCCGGCGGTTGCACGCCGATCGACAGGAACGACAGCGAGGATTCCGTCATCATGTTGAGTGCCAGGATCAACGGCACGAAAACGATGATGCGCGTCACCACATTGGGCATGATATCACGCAGCAGGATGCGCCAGGGCGACGCGCCAAGCCCGATCGCCGCGGTCACGAATTCGGCCTGCATCAAGGTCAGGACATGGCCGCGGATCGGCCGTGCCACGTAGGGCACATAGACGATGCCGATGATGAAGACCGGTAGCCACAGGCTGCCGGAGCGGATTTCGAACGGACCGATCTGGATGCTCTGCGCAATCAGCACGATAGACAGCGAAATCGCCAGCAGGAAAATGGGAAAGGCCCAGAGCACATCGAGAATGCGCGACAGGCTTATGTCGACGATACCGCCGAAGAACCCGGACACGACCCCCAGAAAGGTCGCCAGGGTGAGGCACAGCACAGCGGCAGCACCCGAGATCAACAGCGAATCCCGCCCGCCATAAAGCAGTCGCGCCGCGACGTCACGGCCCTGATTGTCGGCGCCGAGCAGATAGGGGCCGATCCGCCAGGTAGGCCCGATCGGCGTCATGCCGAGGCCGAGGCCTTCGGTGGAAGGCTGCAATACCGGCTGGATCACCCCATCGATGACGATCTCGCCGTTGAGATTGGTCACGAACGGATCGGTGTGCGAGACATAGTGCGCATAGAGCGGCGCCGCCAGCGAGGCGATCACGATCACGACGAGCACGCCGAACGCGGATATTGCCGAACGATCGGCTCTAAGCTTGCGCCATGCCGTGCGCCATGGGCCATCGGCGGCTTGGCGGACCGGGGCGGCAGGCTGGTCCGCAATGACATTGACCATGAACAGGATTGCCTAGGAAAAATCTCGACCTGAAAGATGCGCTGATCCGGCGGAAAAGGAAATGCGACGGAGCGCCGGTGGCACTCCGTCGCATTGGCTCCGGGGGATCATTCCACCCAGGACTGGCTGACAATCCAGTAGAATTGCGGACTGAAGGTGAAGTTCTTCAGCTTGGAAGAGACAACATCGACCCGCTTGGGTGTGAACAGAACGGCGACCGGGGCCTTGTCCGTCACCGCCTTGTCGATGGCGGTCCAGAGCGTTGCGCCCTTGGCCGGGTCGGCGATGGTGGCTGTTTCTGCTTCGGCCATCGACGCGTCGATCGATTTGTCGCAGAAACCGGAAATGTTGACAGAAGCGTCCGAGCCCGGCGTGAACGAGGCACAGCTGAACAATACCTCCAGAAAATTGGATGGCGCCGGGTAATCCTGGAACCATTGCGAGATCGATATCTGCACCTTGTTGTTGGTGTTCTGGATGTAGGTGAACTGGATGTTCTGCGAGATCGGCTTGACCGATGTCTTGTAGCCGAGCTGGTTGAGAACGTCCTGCAGGTAGACCCCGATCGACTTCGAGACGCTGCTGTCCTCGGTGATGATGGTCACCTCCTGACCTGCAGTTCCCGATTCAGCAATCAGTTGTTTGGCCTTGTCCATATCCGGTGCCGACCACTTTTCGCCCGGATTGGCGGTGAATGGGCAATAGGGCGCAAATGACGGGAACCCCGGCGGCAGGATCTGACAGGCCGGCTGCGCCAGATTGCTGCCGCCAAAGAGCTTGACGATCGCGGCGCGGTCGATGGCGAAGTTCACCGCCTGGCGAACACGGATGTCATTGAACGGCGCGAGATTGTTGTTCATCGGCGCATACCACATGGCCGTCAGCGGATGCACAGTGACCTGCTTGGCATATTTGGTGCCGAGTTCGCCGAGACGATCCGCCGGCGGCGGATCGAACATCCAGTCCGCCTGCCCATTCTCGACCGCCGTCACAGCCGCTTCGTCGGTAAGGCCGAATTCGTAGTCGATCTCGTCCGGATATCCTGCCGGCTGGGCTTCCTTGCTCCATTCCTTGAAGTGAGGATTGCGCACCATTTTCATCAGCTTGTTCGGGTCATAGCTCGCGATCATGTAGGGCCCGGTGCCCGGGATCGGATCAGTGCCGGCATCTTTGAGCGGCGCGCCCGCCGGCAGGATCGCCGCGTGTGGAATGGCGATCTTCTGCAGGAACTCGGCATCCGGCTGAACCAGGTTGAAGGTGATCGTTCCGGCTGCGTCGTCAACCGACAGGCCGCCGTCGAGGCTGCACGTCGCCGGTGTTTTCAAGCACGCATCGGCGCCGACGATGCCGTTGTAGAATGTCCCGGCCGTCGGTCCGCTGATCTTGAAGATGCGTTGGAACGAAGCCAACACATCCTTGCTGGTGACGTCCGAGCCGTCGGCAAACTTGATGCCTTTGCGCAGCTTGAAGACATAGGTCTTGCCGCCGTTTTCGACCTGCGGCAGGGTTTCGGCGAGATCCGCGACAACCTCGAAGCCGGTCTTATCCCCGGCCTTTTTGTAGGTCACGAGACCATCGTAGAGGATATAGTTCATCTGGAAATACTGCAGCGTGTAATTGATGTGTGGATCGGCGGTGCCGGCGGCTGCATTGGCCAGCAAGCGGAGTGTGCCGCCGGGCTTGCCTTCCGCGGCCAAGGCACTGCTCGGCGGCGACACGATCGTCATGCCGAGCAGAGCCAAGCCGGGTATCAACGCTGCCAGTGCCTTTTGGGGTCGCATGGTTGTGTTCCTCGTGGAAAGCGTGTCGACTTGCCACGCTATACGCAATCATCGACCGCGGCGTGGCTGGAAATGATCTTGGGTTGCGGGTGATCTCCGCGAGTTCGCCCAATCGCAAAAGACTACGACCAGTGAAGCCAGACAGGATAGCTATTAAGATAGATAGGTCGCAGAGGCCGCCCTAAGCCCATTTATTGAGCACTCCGACGACATGGCTATTTGACAAGCAATGGCCAGCGGGTAAGCTTGTCGCATGCAGGGCTTTTCAGGCGATCTAGAGAGCCGGTTCCGAACAGGAATGAGCATCGACGCTGCAATGGCGGTGGCGACCGATGTGCTGGAGCCCGTCGGCTTCACCTCATTCATCTATGACTATACGCCTGTGCCCGTCAGCCATGAGGGCGACCTGATCACGCCCTCGCTGATGGCTCTGCACAACGTGCCGCGCGACATGCAGGATCTCTGGTGTAAAGGCGGGTATTATCAACTTGACCCCGTGCAGGAAGCAGCGCTCGCCGTATCGAGGCCGTTCCTCTGGTCGCACAAAGGCGTTCAGAGCACCGTCATGCAGCACGTGCTTCGGTCCAGGCATGATCCCGTGATCAGCTATCTGCTCGATACAAGGATGACCTGCGGCGTCACCGTGCCCATCCGTCTTGCCGGCGGGGATCTGGCCACCTTCACCGCGATCCGCGCCGACCCCGAAACCGGGTTCGAGGCCGAAGCAAGGCAGTTCATCGCCGAAATCGGCGATCTGGGCCATCTTTTGCACGACTCTGTCTATGCCGGTTTCGATGCCGGAATCCGCACCTGCCAATATGTCCATCTGACGTCGCGCGAGCGTCAGTGCCTGCGCCTCGCCGCCGCCGGACTGACGGCCAAGCAGGTCGCGCGCGAGATTGGCCGCGCGGTGCCGACTGCAACGCTGCATCTCAACGCGGCGACGCGCAAGCTTGGCGCGCGAAACCGCTTCCACGCCATCGCGCTGGCTGCCCACTACCGGCTGCTCGAGCCGGAGCATTGAGGCTCTCCGCCTGAGGGCCACCGGCTCCCGCCAGGGCAACCTATAAATAGTGCTAGCTGTAAATGCGCCGGGCCGCTTAGTACCGTCGGCCACAAACAAGGCTTGGGAGGGTCCGTCACTATGGTTCCTGCCGCGCCATGACGCGGAGCTTGGAACTGTGACGGCACATGCGACCACCGAAGGATTCAGCGACTACAAGGGCTACCGCACCTGGTACCGCGTGATCGGAGATCTCAACTCGGGCAAGCTGCCACTGGTCGTCGCTCACGGCGGGCCGGGTTGCACCCATGACTATGTCGATTCGTTCAAGGAGCTGGCCGATACCGGGCGGGCCGTCATCCACTACGATCAGATCGGCAACGGCAAATCGACCCATCTGCCCGACAAGGGCGGCGACTTCTGGACCGTCGATTTCTTCCTGGGCGAACTCGATGCGCTACTCGCTCACATTGGCGTTGCCGACCGTTACGCCCTGCTCGGCCAGTCCTGGGGCGGCATACTCTCGGCCGAACATGCCGTACGAAGACCCGCCGGGCTCAAGGCATTGATCCTGGCCAATTCGCTGGCCTCAATGGCGCTATGGGTGGAAGGCGCGCTGCAATTGCGCGCCGGGCTGCCGGCCGATGTGCAAACTGCGCTGGACCGGCACGAGGCAGCCGGGACCACCGATCACCCGGATTATGTTGCGGCAACCAAGGCTTTTTACGACCGCCATGTCTGTCGCGTCGTTCCGATGCCGCCGGAAGTAGCCCGGACATTTGCGGCAATCGAGGAGGATCCGACGGTTTATCACACCATGAACGGACCCAATGAATTCCACGTCATCGGCACCATGCGGAACTGGACCATCGTCGAGCGCCTGCATCTGATCGAGGCGCCGACCCTGGCGTTCCGTGGATTTTACGACGAAGCGACCGAGGCCTGCGTCCAGCCCTTTCTCGATCATATCCCGGACGTCGAAGGCATTGTCTTCCCGAATTCCAGCCACATGCCGCATTTCGAGGAGAAGGATGATTGCCTCGCCGCCGTCGGACGCTTTGTGGCCAAATACGATTGAGGCCTGCCCCACAGCAGGCTGTCTTTGCGCAAGCTGATCGTGCTGGGCTTGGCCTTGCATTCATCCTGATGCGTTCCGTCGTTCCTTGAGCGCCTGGGCCAGGAAATCCTTGACCGGATCGAGCACCGCCTCCCGTTCGTGAGCTACCCCGGGCAGCAAATCAAAGCGCACGCGCACACCCGCCTTCTCGAACGATCGACACAACGTCCCGAGGCGTTCCGGCCTCGTTCGTCCTGCATCGTTGGCGCCCGGCATCCAATGGGTGCTGCCCTGGATATGGGTGATTTCCCAAGTCTCTAGGTCGGCATCGCCGACGACCATCTGGACAGGTACTTTTGCCAGCGTGCCGGCATCGAAGCTGATGCCGAACTTCTCCGGCAGGTCGCGAATGCCCACCCACCAATCCCGCGCGGGATCGAGCAAGCTCACCGAGCCCGGCGCGCCGATCGAAGCCGCCCATAGCCTGTCGGGATGGAGGATGGCGAAGCGGTGGGTGAATTGCCCGCCGCCGGAAAATCCGAACATGGCGAAGCGGGTCCAGTCCTGACGATATTTTGCAATGACTTCCTCGACTATGGCGAGCAGCACCTGATCGTAGCGGATGTCGCCCTCGATCAGGTATTTATACCCGCTGCGGGCGTCGTCGCCGAGAACGCCGATTGGGAACAGCGGGCACAAGATAGCGCAGTCGTTCCAGCGTCCGAACTCGGCGAACGCGTCGCGGAAGCCCAGGAACGAGGTGCGGCCAGTACCGTGGATGGCGACCAACAGATCGACTTTGGCGCCTTCCCCCACCGCAGGCGGCACATACAGACAATAATGGAAGCGTGGGTCTGATTTCGAAGCAAAGATGGCGGTCGCGCCAAGATCGTATGTAGCGCGGCCGCGATCCGCGACGGATCCCGTGGCGATGCTGGTCAAGTCTACAACTCCTCAGACAGTCTTGGCATTTATGGCCAGCGTATACTGGTCGGTCCGCGTCGTGAACTGAAGGTCCTTCCGGGCAGCCACGACGAGGACCTCACGGTGCATCGGAATCAGGGCAACGTCGTTGAAGACGATCTCGCTGAGTTTCGAGAGCATCTTTTCGCGCTTGGCATCATCCAGCGTCCGCTTTCGCTCGCCGGCCAATGAGATAGCGAGTTGAACCGGTGCCAAACGTCACACGATTTCCCCGGTGGAGTGTGACGAGGGGTGCATCTCCGGAATGGTGAAAACCGGCACCTCGCCCTTGAAGCCTTGGAGTTCAAAGGCGCCCGCCTGGACAACCGGCATCGATGCTCCCTGCGCAAATCCGGGACCCAGCACCAGAGGGATCCTCAGCTTTTTGGTCGTTGACTCGAGCCGTGCCGCGCGGTTCACCGGCGAGCCGATCGCGGTGTAATCGAAGCGCCGTTCGGAGCCGAAATTCCCTACCGAGCAGATGCCAGTCTCGATGGCGACGCCGATTTCGATAGAGGGGTGCCCGCGCGCGGTGAACGCAGCGTTTTCGCGCTTCACCCGTTCGATCAGGGCAAGCCCCGCTTCGAGCGCGCGCTCGCGATGATCCGGCTGATCAAGCGGCGCGTTCCAGAAGGCCAGCACCGCGTCGCCCATGAACTTGTCGATGGTGCCGTCGCGCTTGAGTATCTCATCGGTCGCAATGCCGAGGAAGTGGTTGACCACCTTTGCGATTTCTTGGGTATCGAGTTGTTCGCTCATCGTCGTGAAGCCGCGTATGTCGCTGAGCAGGATTGTGATCTCGCGCTTTTCGCCGGACAGGATCGCTTCGGTGCCCGAGCTTGCGAGGCGCTGCACCACGGAAGGCGACAGATACTGGGAGAACTGCCGTGCCAGGGTGGACCGGCGCTGCTCGCTGCGCCTGTAGAGGACATAGCCTTCGAAGCCGGCTACCAGGACCGTCGCAAGCGCCGGCTGCAGCGGGTCATAGAGTGCACCCTGTATGCTGTATTCGAGAGCGCCGAACACGAACGGCGTGACCGCCAGCAGCCCCAAAGCGAGGGCGCCAAGCACGACACGTTCGGCGAGCACTCCGGAAAGCCCGATGAAAACGATGGCACTGAGGACAAACCAGAGGCGCTCGAGCATACGCGCGTCCGTTGGTTCTGTAAGATAGCGCCCGGCGAGCATCTGGCCGATTGCATCGGCGTGGATGTCTGCGCCTGGTCGCGCTGGACGCGTCGGCGTGGACAGGTACTGGGTCAATCCCACGGCCGACAGATCAACAATGGCGATGGCGTTCCGCAGCAGCGGATCGCCGTGGCCCGAAAGTATATTGCTGGCAGATATGCGCGGCGTATTGGTGTCGGTTTCCCAGAGGCGGATGCTGCCCTGCGGCTCGAGTGGCACAATGGTGCCGGCCATCCTGAGCGCGTCAAACCCGGCGGCGTTCATCCGGGCTACGTAGCCGTTCTCTCCGGCGTAGAGGCGCAGGAGTTCGAGCGCGAAGGACGGCCAGAGCTGCACGCCTTGAGCCGTATTTCGGAGCCAGAGCAGCGGCACATGGCGTAGTACGCCGTCGGGATCGGGCAAACTGCGAATTACGCCGAGGCCTGCAGCGGCGCTCGAGAAATCCGCAAGCGAGCCTGTCAGACCGGTGAAGCCAGGAAGCGTCTCGGGTACTTGACCGACGATCGACCAGCCGGCTTTGGGCTCTGCTTCTGAAACCGTCGCCTCGTTGCCCAGGCTGACGGCAAGCGCCGTTCGGTTTTTCGCCAGTGCCGTTGCCAGGCGCTTGTCTCCGGCGATGCCCCCAGGCGAGGTGTCGGCCTCGGGCAGCACCAGCGCAAGCCCGATCACCGCGGCACCAGACTCGGCGACTCCATCGACCAGATCGGCCAAAAGCCCACGGTTCCAGGGCCATCGCCCATATGCCTTAAGGCTCGCATCATCTATCGAGACTATGACAACAGGATTGCTCGTCGCCTCGCGCGGGGCGAGGGACTGGTAGAAGTCATACGTAAGCTCGCGCAGGTGCGATAGCGGCCGGTCGAAAGCAAAATGGCAACCGAGCAGCAAGAGTACGACCGCAAAACCCGGAAGCTTGCGCCGGGCAGCCCGCCGCCAATCAGCCAAGGGGCTCATGCCGGTCGGCCGGACCTACCGGCAGTCGGGATAGCAGTCATCCTCATCCACGCCGCCGCCCACAGGTGGCGTTAGGCTGTCGGGGAACTCCATGACCACTCCTGGCAATGCGCCGTCGGTGGAGTCGCAGATTTTGAGCGAGCCGCCGAGTGCCGACGCACAAATCGCGCTTACGTCCAATCCCGGACCCGGTGCCCCTGGCAGGCCCGTGCCGGCTATCCGCTCGATGCTGTCCAATATCGGGAAGGTGTCGATTCCCCCGTAGCCGGTCAGCAGCTTGCCATTTTCTGACGTGCAGGCGAAGCCCGGGTTTGTGATGACCAGCCGTTTGCCATTCATCGTGCAGGTCATGCGGCCGGCGCGCAGTATGCCGACGGTCTGGCCAGCTGCCACCAGCACTTCGATGATGCCGCCTCTGGCCCCGAGCACCATGTGCGGCGTCGCAACCTGCATGACGCCGCCTTTCGAAACCTGGCCGCCATAAAAACGGGCGAGGCCGCTGTTCATCCCGATGTCGATCTTTCCAGATCCCGAGCCCGGATTGTAGACGAATTCATCGATCGTCAGGCTGGTGTTCGGACCAATCTTGGCGCTCGATTCGTCCCGGAACACCAGCATTCCAAGACCAGTGGGATTGCTGCGCAGCTGGTCGCCGAGTTCGACGCCGGCGCCGACGTTCATTGTCCCGCCGTTGTTGCGGACGATGTTGGTCTGGTAGGCCGTCATCGACCCCACCGTTTCAGCAGCGGACGGTGCCGCGAAGGCAAGGAAGGCGACAAAAATGGCGATCTGACGATTCAGGGTCCTCATCGCGGCCTCTTTCAATTGAGCGTCAACGTGTAGCTCATCAGCATTTCGAACGATTTTCGGTCGCGGCTGGCGAGATCGAAGTTGGTTTCGCGATAGGCGAGATCGACGCTGATCTTCTGCGACTCCGTCAGCTGAAAATCGCTTTCCGAGGCAATGCGCCAGAAGTCGCTCTTGATATTTGTGCCGATGCCGATGGACAGATCGGGAGTGTCGCTATGGCCGGCCGAGAAGGCGACCTGGTGCGACCATGCGAAAAGATCCGGTACGTTCATCAACAGGCCGCCATAGCGGACCTCGCCCATGTAGCTGCGGCCGATTTCGCCGGATCCGGAGGCGAAGTCATTCGAGCCGACAAAGCGCAGTCCGAGCGCCTGGCCGTTGCGGAATCGGTAGCTGCCGCCTGCCTCATAGAAAACCCTGCTATCGGCGAAAATGCCTTGCGAGGCGCTTAGATCGATGTAGCCGCCGCCGGCGAAAAGAGTCGTCTCGACCGTCGGACGCACCAGGAAGCGTCCGCTGAGGCCGATGCCGGTTTCGTGAATATCGCTGTCGAAGCGATCCGTAACGGTGAATGCGGAAAGCAGCAGGCGCAGCGAATCGATCCCACAGTTGGGCAACCCCTTGTCCCAGGTGATCGCGGCGTTGCCGTGGATGAAAGTCTCCTTGCTACCCGGAACCGACAGGTCTGGCGTGAAAAAACGCTCTGTCGCCGTCAGCGCCCCCGAAAGGACGAGAGCGTCGGCACTTGGCGTGCCGAGGTCCCACCGGACAAAGCCTTCCGCTCGCCCGTAGGGCGAGACGAAGCTATTGTCGTCCTGAGCCCCGCCGGGCTCAAAATCGGTGAATGCGCTGAACACGCCGCCGGTCAGAGCGAGCTCCCAGGTGACGCCGCGTAACGCGCGCTCGATGCGGGCGAGCAGGCGAACGGCTTCCAGCTGCTCATCCGCGGGCAGGTCCCCGACTTCGATGCCGTACTGCACCTGCCGCCGGGCCAATTCGTAGGAGCCGACATGATAGTACAACCGGCTGGCCGCCAGCCGGGCGCGCGCATCGCGGGGATACTTGATCAGATACTGCTCGATCGAGGAGATCGCCTGATCGTATTGCCCTGCATTGACGGCAACCGTGACGAACTGGGCGAGCGTTCCGTTGTCGGCCGGACTGGCGATGCGGGCTGAAAAAGCATCGTCGTAGGCCGAAAAAAGACCCTGCGCGCCGGCCGGCAATGCGCCGCTACAAAGCAGCGCCGCGGCGCAGCCGACGATCGTTCGAAACGAAGATTGCATGCCGAGAACCCACCCCAAACCCGACCAGTGCGAAGGACTTAGCACGACTAGAAGAAAAAACGCGACAGAACTGTCACGGGACCGGCCGAGTCTTCAGCCGCTGTTGCAGCTACGCAACAAACTATCGGGTTCATTCGCATTTCGCCTGCGCTGGTTGGCCAAACATCTTTTCAGCGTTGTTGGATTTCGAGAAAGTATTCCCTACAAACGGCAACTACGACAAATCATAATCAGCCGTGGATTGCGCGGCCGACAAGATCAATATTGTTTGCGCGATTCTGCACGTATCTGGTCGCCGCATGACGCATCAGGGTCACATGTAGCTCATCCGAAAGTCCTCCGTCGCATTGCGCAAGCGCTCGAAGAGCTGGCGGGCGATGCTTCTCAGGACGGCCTGCGCAAATGTGCGCCACTACAGCACGAGCGTAGTGGCAAGCCCCAGCATCAGGCCCATGCCTACAATATCGGTCACGGTGGTAAGGAAAATCGCGGAAGCCACGGCCGGATCGGCGCCGACCCGCCGCAGGCCCAACGGGATCAGCACGCCGGAGATCCCGGACATGAGGCACGATCCGGACATTGCGAGCAGGATCACAAGTGCCAGCATGGGCGCCTGGGCTGCCGACTCCGTTTGCCGCGACGCGTAGAACCACATGGCCGCAGCCGCCACCAGACCGACGAGCACGCCGTTGGCGATCCCGAGCACCCCCTCCCTCAGAATCAGGTGCAGCTTCGGTCGTTTGTCCACATCCCCTAAGGCGAGACCACGCAACGTCATGGCCAGTGCCTGGCAGCCGGTGTTTCCGCTCTGCCCGGCCAGCACCGGGAGGAACGCCGCCAAGGCGACGATCTTCTCGATCGTGCCTGTGAACGAACTGACCACGAAAGCCGCCATGAAGGCCGTCAGCAGGTTGAGCTGCAGCCACGGATGACGTTTCAAGAAGGCTGAAAACAGCGGAGTGAAAGAACGCTCCTCCTTCTGGACACCCACCATCTGGCCAGGCTGGGCAGAAATCTCGATGATTTGCTGCTCGAAAAGCCGCCAGCCGCGAACCTGCCCGAGCAGCCGGTTCTGCGCGTCCACCACGGGATAGACGGGGTAGTGACGGCGTACCGCCGCCTTGCAGGCTTCGCCCAAAGGCATATTGACGTGAAGGGCGAACGGTTTCGGCAGCATGATCTGATCCACCGTGGCGGCCGGTTCGCTCAGCATCAGATCGCGCAGAACCACCAGGCCAACGAGTTTGTCCCCCTCGTCCGTGATGTAGAGGTAAGTCAACTCGGTCGGCACCTGCGCGCGCCTGACGGCCTCGACCGCGGCGGCTACCGTCGTCCCGACAGGAACGCTGGCGGGGATCGGGTCCATCAGCTCGACGACGGACCCGGGGACCGCGATATCCTTGCCGTCGCCATGAGGCGTGACAGGCCTCATATGCGATGGCAAATGCTCCGCCACCTTCCGGGCGTGCCTGTCCGGCAACAACTTCAATACGTCCCGGATGAACTCGGGAGACTCTCGGGCAAGCAATTCGGCCGCGTCGTCAGGCGCTCGAGCACGCAGCGTGCGCACTAATTTATCAACGTCGTTCTCTTGCCTCATCTGTTCCCCAACCTTTAATGTTGCGCCTCTGAGCTTATAGACGGAACCGGTTCGCTCTGCCCAGGCGCACGGTGGCCCAAGCACCTCGATCCGGAAAATATTCGCCCTCTCAGGGCGCAGAGTAGACCGAACCCAGACAAATCTGAGCCATTGCGTGGGTGCATACAAGTGGGCTGTAACGTCTGCGTGTCGCCAAGAGTATTGTCGTGTTGCCGAACTTCACCCGTCGATTCCTGGGCTCTGCGAGCAGGTCGCAACCCTCAACGAATAAGGTCGGCAATGGGCCGTCGTGGCCCTGCTCATTGGGGTGCGCCCAGCCCGACAGTTCGCGGTGTGAACGGCCGCGCTTCAACCTGGGAAGATCGTGAAACCGCCATCGACGCGGATGACCTGCCCGTTGATAAAGCGCGCGCGCGGACCGGCGAGGAAGGCCACCGCTTCAGCGATCTCTTCAGGCTCGGCATACCGGTTCAGCGATTTCTTGCTCGAATCCATCCGCTCCGGATCGACCACGCGGCTCGCCTGGAACCGTGCCGTCTTGGTGGCGCCGGGGCTCACCGCATTGATGCGCACGCCGTCGTCGATCAACTCCTTGGCGAGGCAGCGCGTATAATGGACGACGGCCGCCTTAAGCGTGGAGTAGACCACCTCCGGTGAGCATCCGATATGCGCTGCCGCCGAGGCAATGTTGATCACAGAGCCTGAGCCGCGCTTGACCATAGACGGAATGAACGCCTGGCAGACCAGCATTGTGCCGATGAGATTGTTCTCAGTCAGAACCTTGATGTCTTCATAGTCGATGTCGAGCGCGTTGTTGGGACTGGGCTTAACCCCCTTGGCGCCGATATCACCGCCGGCGCAGTTGACCAAAACATGCACATCGCCGAGGTCCGTCTCGATCTTGCTCTTCATTTCGGCGACGGCTTGCTTGTCTCCGATGTTGCCGGTGACCGCGGTCACCCGTGTCCCATGCTTTTCCAAACCCTTGGCGGATTCGCCGAGGTCTGCGAATTCGCCATACTGCGATGGCCGGGTCCAATCGAGATCGTGGATCGCAACGTTTGCGCCGAGTTCGGCCAGGCGTTCGGCCATGACGCGGCCGAGGCCGCGTCCCGAGCCGGTCACGAAAGCGGTCAGGCCGCTGAGTTCTCGCGCAGTCATGCTGATTTCTCCATTGCAATGAAATCGAACTTCTTCATGTTGGCGGCGCTGCGCCGGATCATGTCGAGCTCATACGAAACGAGCGCGCCGTCATCGTCGCGCTCCCATGGCGTCCGGTAGTCGGCGTCGTCAGCAAGGCGGTTTACGCGCGCAGCACTCAGGCAGGCCGCGAACTCGCGCGCGGTCTTCGGCGCATACCCGTTCCACCAATCATCGGTGAGACAGCGAACGTGGCGGGCTTCCAGCGCGCCCGGCTCGAGCACTGCAGTCAGCGTGTCGTGATGCTCGGCAAGGATGGCTACCAATTCGGCGAATGGCACGGCGCCGTCGCCGATCGCGCAGCGGACCAGACGGTAGCCCTCATCCGTGAACTGCACGCGATAATCCTTGAGGTGAACGTGGCGGACATACGGCGCGATCCGCCGCGTGAAGGAAAGCGGTGCCTCGCCCACCGGGAATGTATTGCCTGTGTCGTAGGTGATACCGACACCGGGCCCACCGAGTTCGCAGAATGCGACCAGTTCGTCGCTGCCAAAGTCCTGATGGTTTTCGATGCCGAGCACCCGGCCCTCAGCCGCCGCACGCGGCGCCCATTCCGTCAGGGCAGCGCGGATCGTCACGTTGAACTCGTTCCATTTGCCGCCCCATGCGTTGCGGTCACCGCACAGGACGGGGGTCAGTGCAATACGGATCGTTGTCGCCTCGAGCAGGCGCGCGGCCCGAAACGCGTTGTCCAACGGACCTGCCACGAGAAGTCCGCCACTGACCACCGGGACGATGTCGAGCGCGGCCAGACGCCTGCGCAGGTCGACGACCTCGGCGTCCGGCAAGTCGGTCAACCACGGTTCGTAGATCTCGAGCGTGCGTGCGCCGAGTTCCTGCGCGAGCGCTATGAAGCCTTCCAGCCCCGCCCCATCCGGATTGTGCCGCGGCGTACCGCGGCCCTGCAGACCGAGATGGTAGGTCAGTCCGTAAGGGTTGAGGCCGAGACGAAGCATCAATTTGGCAGTTCCGTTGAGAGAAATGGTAGCGATCGCATCAGCGCAGACCGGCATCGACGGTGATGGACTGCTTCGTGATCATGCGGCTGTCGTCCGCTGCAAGGAAGAGCACGGTCCGTGCAATCTCTTCGCCCAGGAGGACGCGGCGGATCAATTGCCTCTGCACCGTCTGGTCGATTGCGTCTTGCGTCTTGAACCACAGCTCGCGCTGCCGCTCGGTGATGACAGCGCCGGGTTCGACTGCATTGACGCGGATGTTGTCGGATCCGAACGACCGCGCCAGTGCGCGGGTCAGGGCCACAACAGCGCCCTTGGCGGTGGCATAGGCCACCATCTGGTCCGCGCCGAAACGCCAGGCGATGGAAGAGAAGTTTATGATCGAGCCGAAGCCGAGTTCCTTCATATGCGGATGCACCGCCTGTGCAGCGAAGAAGTGATGCCGGAGATTGACGTCGAAGCTGCGGTCCCAATATTCGGCTGTCACCGCGTCAACGGGATGGCGCTGATCGTCGGCAGCATTGTTCACCAGGACGGCGACCGGACCAAGCCGCGCGCGTACGCCTTCGACCGACGCCTGCAGCGCTGCGACGTCGGTCACGTCGCAATGAAGGTACAACGGGGCCTGCCTGGCGGTACCACCGAGCTCGCGCACCAACGCCTCCGCGGGTTCATCCTGCACATCGAGCAAGCCCACATGGGCGCCATTCGCCACGAAAGCACGGACCATATCGGCCCCGATCCCGGAGGCGCCGCCGGAGATCAGCACGACGCGATCGGTCAAGCTCGGGTAAGTCGCGAATTGTATGGACATCAGATCACAGAAGCGCCTTGGTTGTTGGATCGAACAGACAGGCGCGCGACATGTCGATGCCGAGCGTTATCGTCTCGCCCATGACGGGAGCGTCATCCGGCTCGAAACGGCCGGTGATCTCCAGGTCCCCTAGCCTGAGGACGGCAAGCGTCTCGGCCCCGGTCGGCTCGACCAGTTCGACCGGCGCGCGCATGGATTCGACAGCCGGTTTGCGCGACTTCAGGTCCGTCGTGAAACGGTAGATGTGTTCCGGCCGAACACCGAGCACCACGTCCTTTGGCGCACCGGCGGGCAAAGGCGCGGCAAGGGCAAGAGTAGCGTCGCTGCCGTCAGCGGCGCGCACCGCGATGCTGGTTGACCCCGTAAGCCGGGCGGGGATGAAATTCATCGCCGGCGATCCCATAAAACCGGCCACGAACATGTTGGTCGGCCGGTCATAGATCCGCTTCGGCGTGTCGAACTGCTGCACCGAGCCTTGATTCATCACCGCAATGCGGGACGCGAGCGTCATCGCCTCGACCTGATCGTGGGTGACGTACACCGTCGTCTTGCCGACGCGATGGTGAAGCTTCTTGATTTCGGTGCGCATGTCCACGCGCAGCTTGGCGTCGAGATTGGACAGGGGCTCGTCGAACAAAAACAGCTTCGGGTCGCGTACCAGGGCGCGCCCCATCGCAACGCGCTGCCGCTGACCACCCGACAATTGCCCGGGCTTGCGGTTGAGCAACTGCTCGATCTGCAGGAGTGCGGCAACCCGCTTTACGGCTTCCGCTTGCTCCGCTTTGGGCACGCCCCGGCTTTCCATGCCGAAGGTGATGTTCTGGCGCACCGTCATCGTGGGATAGAGGGCGTATGACTGGAACACCATCGCTATGTCGCGGTCCTTGGGCTGCACGGAGTTCACCAGCCGGTCGCCAATCCAGATCTCGCCCGACGTGACGGTTTCCAGGCCGGCGATCATGGCGAGCAAGGTTGACTTGCCGCAACCGGAGGGACCGACGAGGGCGATGAATTCCCCGGTTCGCGCTTCGAGATTGATGCCGGCCAGAATCTCGAGCCCGCCATAGCTCTTGTGGAGGTCGCGGATCATCAGCGCGGACATGAACGATGCCTCATTTGATGGCGCCCTGTGTCAGGCCGCGCACGAAGTACTTTCCACCGAACAGGTAGATCAGCAGCGGCGGCAGCGCGCCGATCAGCACGGCTGCACTCATCACATCGTAAGCACGGGCGGTCGTGCCGCCGGCAGTGAGCGCGACCAATGCCGCCGTAATCGGCTGCTGTTGGCCCGAGGTGAAGACGACGCCGAACAGATACTCGTTCCAGATACCGGTGAATTGCCAGATAACGGTGACAATCAAAATCGGCGGCGACAGCGGCAGGATGATCTTGCGAAAAATCCGCCAGAAGCCAGCGCCGTCGATGCGTGCCGCCTTGATTAGATCGTCCGGTATGCTGACGTAGAAGTTGCGGCAGAACAGGGTGGTGAACGAAATGCCCTGGACGACGTGTATTAGCACCAGCCCGTATGTCGAATTGGTTAGGCCGAGTTTGCCGAGCAGGAACGCCCACGGCATCAGCGAAATCTGGCCGGGCATGAAGACGCCGAGCAGCATCAGATTGAACAGAATTTCCGAGCCCTTGAAACGCCATTTCGACAGCACGTAGCCGTTCATGGCGCCGAGGAGCGTGGAGATGACCGTCGCGGGGATCGCCATCCAGAGCGAGTTGAAGAAATTGCGCTTCATGCCTTCGCAGGTGCCGCTGACGCAATACGTACCCCAAGCCTGCGCCCACGCGTCGAGGCGGAAGCTGCGCGGCAGGGAGATGAGGCCGTTGCGGGCAATGTCCGACTGCTCCCGCAACGAGTTGAAGACCACGACCAGCAGCGGTGCAAGGTAGATGACCGCGAAAAGCGTCAGCACCGCATAGATAAGAAAGCGATTCCAGAAATATCGCCGCGTAGCCGCGGCCGCTTCGGGATCATGCCGGGCGTTGAGGGCAATGTCAGCCATTGCCGCCCTCCGCCCGCCTGCGCCAGACGATCCACAAGGAATAGGGTACCAGCACAACCGCAAGGGCCGCGAGCATCATCATCGCCGCAGCGGCACCCTCGCCGATCTGCCCACGCTGGAACATCAGGTCGTAGACGTAGATCGCCGGGAAAGTAGTGGACACACCTGGCCCACCCCGTGTCAACGCCGCCACCAGGTCGAATGTCTTGATGGCGAACTGGATCTGGATGACCGCCACCGCCAGGAAAATCGGGGCGATCGTCGGCAGGATGACCTTCCGATAGGTTCGGGAAACCGACGCACCATCGATTTGCGCTGCTTTGATGAGGTCCGGATCGACCGACCGAAGGCCAGCCAGGAAAAGCGCCATTGCGAAACCGGACGACTGCCAGATCCCGGTTATGATCACCGCATAAATCGCAGTGTTGCGGTTGGCCGTCAGGGCGAAGCTGAAGTCGGTCCAGCCGAGCCCCCGCACAAAGGCCTGGATGCCGTCGACGGGATTGTAGAGCCAGCTCCACACCGTACCGGTGACGATGAAGGACACTGCCAGCGGGTAGAGGAAAATCGTGCGCCAAACCGCCTCGCCGCGAACACGCTGGTCGATCAGGATCGCGAGAAGCAGTCCGATAGCCATCGAGCCGACGATATAGAAGCCGCTGAACAGGAAGAGGTTGGTATAGGCGATGTTCCAGCGCCGGTTCGCCCAGAGCGAAGCATAATTGTCCAGACCGACGAACCCATAGGTCGGCATGAGCGACGAATTGGAGAGCGAGAGATACAGCGTCCAAATCGTGAAGACGAAAACATAGATGAAACTCGCCGCAAGCGACGGCGCCAGCACCAGAATGGGCACCATCGTGCCCAGGCGCTCCCGCCACGGGGTCGCGGGAGCCGCAACCGGTACGGTCAGGTCACGCGTGGACATCGGCTGCTCCGGCGAAGTCGGGGCCGGGCGACGCGCCAGGCCATCATCGGCAGCTTTTTCACATCTGCGCTTCGGCCGCTTCGGCCATGGCATTAGCTGCGTCCTGCGCGGTCATGTCCGGTGTCGCTACGAATTCGGTAACGGTATCCATGATCGCGCCGCGCACCTTCTGCGGGATCGTCATGTTGTGCGCCATAGAACGGACAAGCGTGCCGGCATCGATCGACGCCTGCAGGTCCTTCTGGGAGAGCTGCTGGCAGGGATTGAAGCCGTTCGAAAGATCGACGTCGAGACGGGCCGGGATCGAGCCCTTGGTCTGATTGAAAATCGTCTGGAACTCAGGCGACAGGATCGTGCTGGCGAGCAGTTTCTGCCCCTCGACGTAGTCCGGATCCTTCTGCTGGAAGAACACGACCGAGTCGGAATTCAGGATGAAGCCCGGCTTGCCCCAATCAGTCGGCGCCTGGGCGCAGACATAGTCGGTGCCCTCCTTGAAGCCGCCGGCCGTGAGCAGGCCGAGCGTCCAGTCGCCCATGATGTGGAAGGCGGCCTCGCCGCGGCCGACCAGATGCGACATGCTATCCCAGTCGCGCCCGTTCATGCCGGGGTCCATATATTTCGTCGTCATGGTGCGGAACTGTTCGAAGGCCTTGACCATGCCGTCGCTGCGCATCGCCTCGACGTCACCCTCGACGAAGGCCTTCTTGAAGAGATCGAGATCCATTCCGTAGACCACGACCTCGAACACCGTCGAATCGGTCCAATCGGCGGTCGAGTGCGAGATGCAGATTTTGCCTGATGCCACGATCTTGTCGCAGGCGGCGTTGAAGTCTGCCCACGTCTTCGGCACCTCGGCGACGCCTGCTTTCTGCATGACCTTCGGCGATGCCCACAGCCAGTTGATGCGATGGATATTCATCGGCGCCGCCACCCAGCTCCCGGTCGGTTTCATCACCGGCAGCAATTCGGGAGCGACGACTTTCTCCCAATTTTCCCCTGTCGCCAGATCGTCGAGATTGGCTGTCATGCCGGTCTCGTTCCATTCGGCGATCTCGGGTCCCTTGAGCTGCACCGCGGGGGGGGCATTGCCAGCGATCACGTCGGCGCGCAGTTTCGCCAGCGTGTTGGCCGTGTGACCTGCGATGGAGGTCTGCTGCCAGGTGCCACCCTTGGCGATAAACATCTCGCCGAGCTTGGCAATAGCCTGGGCGTCCGATCCGGTTGCCCATTGATGCAATAGGTTGGTCTTGGGCTCTGCGAGCGCGGCTCCCGCAACAAAGGTGTACGCCGTAGCGGCCGCAACGGCCGTCCTCAGATATTCCATCGTTTCACTCCCATATGGTGATGTACGGTTCGTATCGACCGCTTGTGACCGCGATTTGAAGCCGCCGCCGGTGAGATGCAGTAATCTCTGTTCTTTCCAAGATGACATATTTGAGCTATCAGTCAACGTCCTTTGTGCTCATCATGAACAAACCTTCGCTTAGAAATTGGCTGATCGACAGGCCCTCCGCATCACCGGAGAGCCTGATCGTGCGATGCCTACGTGAGCGCGGCGTGCTTTCTGCGTCGCAAATCACCCGCATCACCGGCTTGGCGCGATCGACGGTTTCAACCGCGCTCAATGGCTTGAGAAGGTCCGGAATGGTGATCGAATCCTCGGCCCACCATGCCGGGGCCAGGGGTATTGGCAGGCCTGCCGCGACCTTGACGCTCAATCCCGCTGCGGGCACTTGCGTCGGGATCCATCTGGGCCTCGACGAGATGCGGTGCGTCATCGCCGACGTCTCGCATTCTGTCATTACCGAACAAACTATCCCCATGGGTCTGGACTACCAGCCGCAACAGGCGGCCCAGTTCGCCAAGTCAGCAATTGCCCAATGCTACGAAGAGAACGGTCTGCCGATGGCGGGGCTCCTGGGAGTTGGGGTTTCCGTCTCGGGCCCTGTCAGCCGCGAAGGAGTGGTGCTGCGTGCGAGTATTGTTCCGACCTGGGCTGGGGTCAACATCCGCGATGTGTTCGGGCCGGTTCTCGAACAGCCGATTTTCGCCGACAACGAGAGCAACTGCTCGGCCATTGCCGAGCTGATGTGGGGCGCGGCCGTCGGCCAAGATGATTTCGTGCTGTTCAAGGTCGATCTGGGCGTTGGCGGGGCCATTGTCCAGCATGGCCGGCTGGTGACTGGCATCGCCGGCGGCGCGGGCGAATTCGGGCACATCAGCATCGATCCCGGCGGGGATCTTTGCCGATGCGGCAATCGCGGATGCCTGGAGCTCTATGCGAGTTTTGCCCGGCCGCTCGAGCAGATTTCGCGCATCGTGCGGCGGCAGGTCACGATGGACGAGGTGATCATGATGGCTGAACAGGGCGACGTCGGGGCGCTGCGGATGATCGAGGACACCGCCGAGTTCGCCGGCCGTGGTCTTGGTCTGATCGGCTCGGTGATCAATCCGCCACTCATCGTCGTCGGGGGTCGCATGGCTTTGGCAGGCGACATTCTCCTGGCACCGCTGATCGCGTCATATGAACGCCACACGCTCATCAAGTCCTGCGATATCGCGCCCGCCCTGCGCACTCGGATAATCGTTGGCAAGCACACGGAGAACGATGCATTGCTCGGCGCAGTCGGCCTGGTGCTGCGCCACAACAGCCGACTGCAATGATCTGGCTTTGCGCCGGGTGACGCCCGACCGGTTCCCCTCACGCCCACCTACGAAACCGTCAGAAAACTACCGCTTTGATTTCATTGAAGAATTTCGGCCAATCGGGGCGGCTCATATCACCTACTATCGGTGTTTTCGGCAGACTGCCAGGCCCTCGAAAGCCCCTGTGGAACTTGATGCTTTGCAAACCTCGCTGACCGCCGCCATCCGGAGCATCGAGAAGGGCAAGTTCGGCGCCGCCTCAAGCGTCTAGTCGAGACCGCCCTTCGTGTGCTCCCGGCGGGATGAGTCGCCACACCGCATAGAGCTTTTAAAACGGATCGAGATGGATGTGCTGAATTTTGCCGTGCCAGGTGAAGCGGCGCGTCCCTTGTCATCCCCCAGAAGCAGACATCGCTGATGTCAACGCCACGGCCGAGGTTGCGCCAACGCCTGACGTTTGCGCTGTGCGCAGCTAGAGCGGGATGAATTTAGGTTGGCGCATAGCCGGCCTCGATGAAGTAATTTCTGCATTCGGTTGAGGTGACAGTGCCGAGGATT